>CAYGZM010000003.1:0-75298 GCA_964354365.1 uncultured Pirellulales bacterium | reverse complement strand
GTGGGGTTTTTGATGACGCCATCGACGTGGGCCTTGCTGTCCCATTTTGCGCCGGTCTTGGCGGGTATGGGGCTGCCGAACGCAATATGCACGCCGGGGAACTTCTCATCCTGAAGCAGGTTATAGATCAGCTCTCTCAGGCCGGTATTCGTGCCGATAGCGAATTCGCCGACCCTGCTGCTGTTGTCGTCGTTTTCAAAAAGGTATTCGGCAAACTCCTCTAACAGTCGCCCATTGTCGCACCGGATGCCCTCTCTTACGGCCCTGCCATTTTCAATCTCTATCAGAACCGGCGTATCTTCAAGAGAAGCGTATTTCTCGGTGAAGAAATCGCCGAGGCAGCCGTCGATAACGACTGTGCCGTTGACATTAACCGGCGATGTGAACACCTCTCCATCGGGAAGGTTCATCCAGTGGCCCGGCTTGATATACCCGTCACTGACGATCCATCTGAGCCGCGGGCTGAACTGCGCCGTAAAATCGCTCCCCTTCTCAGTGGCCACTTCAATCGCCCCTGCGTTTTTGACCTTCTCATAGACCAGCCTGCTGGTTTGCTGAATCTCTTTGTAGTCGGCGCACATTCCGTCGGTCATAATCTGCGGCGTAATTCCAATCATGTGGGCGTGTCTGAGCCTGGCGTTGGCTTCGACGGCCTTTAGCATCGGCATTCGGAAGGTCTGGAGCTCTCCTTTGGCGCCCTGCGCGGCATACACGCTCACATCCGCGAGCCTGATCGCATTTTGTATGGCCTGCGGGAAGTCAATGGGCCTTTGGCCGAAATCCTCAATCACGAAGAATTGGACCTCGCCGGCGATTTTCCCTATGGCCGCTTCAAGAGCCGAGCCGATCTCGATGGTCTGGGCATCGGTAATGACCAGCGCCCTCTCGCCCGCCTTGACTTTCAGGCAATTCTCAACCGCCTGCCTGACGCCCTGCTCAATGGTTCCCATTTCTGCTTCTCCTGCTGTTGTCCATAAGAGAAAAAGAACCTTTTGTCTCGAACGATACGGCAGTAGTCTGTCGAGATTGAGCTTATGGTTGTCATTCCTGCGAAAGCAGGAATCCAGTGGTCCCGACGGCCTGGATTCCGCATCAAGTGCGGAATGACAACTTACAGACTCATCCTTGACAGAGTAGTACGTTCAGTCATGCTTGCTGCCGCCAAGCGATTGGCTGCGTATTCCGGACCATATCTTACCATAGCGGGACGATTCCGAAAACGATTTGCCCTGCTGCTCGATATCGCCAGATACGAGTTGACAGTTGGGCAGGGGATTTCATAGTATCGAGGCCAGGTATGGTCAGAAGTATTGCGATATTAGGTTCGACGGGGTCGATTGGCAGAAATGCGCTGCGTGTAGTTCAGGGGCTTGGGCCGGAGTATTCTATTTGTGCGTTGAGCGCGAATAGCAGTGTCGAGCTTTTGGCCAGGCAGGCCCGGCGTTTCAAGCCTAAGTACGTGGCTGTTACCGATCCGGGCTGGGAAAAGCGGCTGCGCGAATTGGTGGGGGAATTGGCTGTTGAAGTCTTGAGCGGGCCGGGCAGTCTGGTGGAGATTGCGGAGCTTGCGGAGGTTGATACTGTCCTGACGGCGGTTGTCGGGGCGGCGGGTCTGCCCGCGGTGCTCGCGGCGGCGAGGAAGGGCAAGCGCCTTGCAATTGCGAACAAAGAGCCGCTGGTCATTGCCGGGGAGTTGCTGCTCGCCGAAGCGAAAAAGGGCGGCGCGACCATTTTGCCGGTGGATAGTGAACATTCGGCGATTTTCCAGGCGATGCAGGCAGGCAGGCCGCACGAGGTGGCCAAGATCATTTTGACGGCTTCGGGTGGTCCGTTCCGGGAGGCGAGCGCCGAGGATATTCGCAACGTTACCCTCGAGCAGGCCCTTGCGCACCCGACGTGGGATATGGGGCCTAAGATAACCATCGACTCGGCGACGATGATGAACAAGGCATTCGAGATTATCGAGGCGAGGTGGCTTTTTGACGTGCCGGTGGAGAAAATCGAGGTCCTGATACATCCCGAATCGATAGTCCATTCGATGGTCGAGTTTGTGGATGGGTCGTTGATAGCGCAGTTGGGCCGGCCGGATATGTGCCTTCCGATCCAGTACGCCCTGACTTATCCGCAGCGCGTTGCGGGGATCGCACGGGCCCCTCGGCTGGAGGAGATTGGCAAGCTGACCTTCAAGAAGCCCAATCCGCAGACGTTTCGCGCGCTGCCGTTGGCATACCAGGTTGCGCGGGCCGGAGGCGCCGCTGCCGTGGTCTTTAACGCGGCGAATGAGGCGGCTGTGGAAGAGTTCTTGGCGGGCAGAATAAAATTTGTTAATATACTCGAGCTTGTCGAGCATTGTCTCGATAAGCACGATGTGAAAACGCACGTTCCAGCCGCGACGAGACGGTCGCGTCTCGGTGGGTCGCTTGAAGAGCTGCTTGAAGCCGACAGGTGGGCAAGAAAAGAGGTCTCGGCGCTGGCGTGCAGTGGAAGCGCGGAGCGTGCAGCGTGGAGCGAATAGGAAAAAGCTCGACGCTAAACGCTATCCGCTAAACGCTGACTGGTTTGGAGACGCGTTAATGGCAAAGCCAAAGATGTCGGTTGGTAAATGGTCCAGGGTATTTATGTTAGCTGTCGCAGTGGCGGCTGTGGTCTATCTGATTGTGCAGAAGTTCGACGCCCTCGGGAACGTTCTGCTGGTCCTGCTCGGCTTCGGCACGGTGGTCCTCGTTCACGAGTTCGGGCACTTCTTGTTTGCGAAGCTGTCCGGGATAAAGGTGGAGATATTCTCGATCGGCTTTATGCCGACCTTGTTCGGGTTCCAAAGGACGCAGGAGGGGTTCAGGGTGCGGGTCCTGCCGGGGTTTCTCAGTGAAAGAGGAACGGAAGAGGACGAAGACGACGGGGGTGAGGACGAGGACGAGGAAGACCAGACAACCGCACACGAAGATGAACAGGACAAATCGGACGGCAGCTTGTTGAGCTTTACCGTCGGGGGCGGAGGCAGGCCCGCCGCGGCGGGCGGGGCCTGGGATACCGAGTACTGCATAGGCCTTATTCCCATCGGCGGGTACGTCAAGATGTTTGGCCAGGATGATACAGGCCCGGTCAAATCCAGCGACGACCCACGCTCCTTTGCGAACAAATCGACCGGGGCGCGGATGGCGGTAATAGCGGCGGGCGTCGTTTTCAATGTCATTACCGCGGCGATCATTTTTATGATCGTGTTCCTTATCGGGATAAAGCAGCCGCCCGCGGTTGTCGGCGGGGTGGAGCCGAATTCACCGGCCGCCCTTGCCGGGCTGGAGCCGGGCGACGAGATAATCGAGGTCAACGGCAAGAGTTACAACCTTGACTTCAGCGATATTGTGCTGGCGGGCGCCTTGTCGGGAAGGCAAGAGCAGGTCAGCTTCAAGGCGAAGCGGGACGGCTCGGTCAAAGACTTTACGCTCGTGGCCGAGCAGAAGCCCGGCATGCCGTGGAAGACTTTCGGCATGATCCCGCCGCAGACCCTGGTTGTTGCCGAGCCTGCCGATCAGGCCGACGTGAACGATTTGCTCGCCAAGACGGGTCTGGCTCCCGGCGATGTCGTCAAATCGGTCAACGGCAAGGACGTTGAGAGCTACTGGGAGATGGCGTCCATAGTAGGAAGTGATTTGGCGCCGACGGTGGAGCTTTCGGCTGAGCGGACGGTCAAGAAGGGGGAAACAAAGCTCGTCAAAGGGCAAATCGCCCTCGAATGGATGTTCGGCGCCGGCGGCGATATCAAGTCCGAATCGGAGCTTTACAGCGTGTACTCTATGGTTCCGCGTTTGCAGGTGATCGCCGTCGGCGGAGTTTCCGAAAAGGGCGCCCGAGGCGGCATTCTGAGCCGAGTCAGGGACGGCTTCGTCGTTTTGTTCGGCAAGAAACGGGAGCAACCGGATTCCCGCCCGGACTTAAAGAGCGGGGACATTATCCTGGCGGTTGGTGATGTTAAGAATCCGACTTACGTTAAGAATCCGACTTACAAGGAGATGCGTGAGGTTACGGAGCAGTACGAGAACAAGGAAATGCCTCTGGAGGTTCTGCGAAAGGACGATACGGGTGCCCAGAAGGTAGTCGCGGTTACAGTCACGCCTATGCGACAGGCCGACAGCGAGAGGGTGGTAATAGGTATCGTCGTGGGGCTCGATGCCGGACATGCGGTTGTTGCCAAGACCATCGACGCCGCAGAAGGCGTGGCTTCGCTTGATATTCCGCGCGGCGCGGTGATAACGGCCGTTGACAGGACGCCGGTATCCAGCTTCTACGACGTCGTGAGGGAAATCAGCAAGTACCCCGGCGAGCACATCACGATAGATTATCGCATCGACGAGGACACAGCCGGCGCAGTTGCGTTGAACATTGCGCAGAGCTGGGACAAAGGAATCACCGTCAAGCCGATGCTCGCCGCGGCAGTTGAGTTTGAGAATCTTAGGCGGCTTTACAAGGCAAGCGGCCCTGTGGACGCGGTTGCCATGGGCGCCAGGAAGACAGTTACGCTGATTGTGCAGACATATCTGACGATAAAGCGCTTGGTTCTGGGTGCCGTCAGTCCCAAGGGCCTTATGGGGCCGGTCGGCATCCTCGCGGCCAGTTACCGCACCGTCGCCGAAAAGATGTGGATTGAGTACCTTTTTCTTATTGGTCTGATAAATGCGGCAATTGCGGTGTTCAACTTCCTTCCTTTGCCGCCTCTGGATGGAGGCCTGGCGCTCTTTCTTGTGGTTGAGAAGGTCAAAGGCTCGGCGGTAAGCGAGCGAACACAGGGGATTATTGTTCGGGTCGGCCTGGTTCTTGTGCTCGTGCTGTTCCTCTATGTGACTCTCAATGACGTAATCAGGAATTTTTTCAGTTAGGCTCGCGTGCGGCCCGCCTTTGGCGGCTGTAGGAGGAGGCAGAACAGATTGCTCATACGCAAGAAAGGATTCCAAGGTACAGCGGATGTCGTTGGACAAGCACAGCAGTGAAGAGCTTCGCGTGAACGAGCTTGGCGCATTACATTCGGCCAAAGAGGCTTGCGAAGCTCTCGGCAAAGAATCCGAGCAGTTTCAAAGCTGTGATGACTATCACGCGGGCATCCTCGACGCCCTTCGCAAGACGGACCCTCATATTTATGAGCTTCTGAGGAGGGAGTATGACCGGCTGCAGCACACGATCCAGCTTATCGCAGCGGAGAATCAGTGCTCCAGGGCGGTGCTCGCCGCACTTGGGTCGGTAGTTCAGAACAAAACTACCGAAGGGTTCCCCGGTGCGAGATATCACGGCGGCTGCGAGGTCGTTGACGATATCGAGACATTGGCGGCGGCCCGCGCGAAGGAGGCCTTCGGCGCTCAATACGCAAACGTCCAGCCGCACTCCGGGACCGGCGCCAATCAAATCGTCCTTACCGCAATGCTGGACAGGGGTGATAAAATATTGAGCCTCGGCGTGGACCAGGGCGGGCATTTATCGCACGGGGCAAAGGCGTCGTTCAGCGGGAAGTTCTTCGACGTGGAACACTACTACGTTGACAGGGAAACGTTCCTGCTGGATTACGACGCCATCCGAGCTAAAGCGATAAAGGTCCGGCCGAAGCTGATAATCTGCGGCGCCAGCGCGTATTCGAGGGTGATAGATTTCGAGAGGTTCAGGGCGATTGCGGACGAGGTTGGCGCATATTTGATGGCCGATATCTCGCACATAGCCGGGCTGGTTATAGCCGGCGCGCATCCCTCGTCCATAGACTCCGCCCATTTCACTACGACAAGCACGTATAAGCCGGGCGGGCCCAGAGGCGGCCTCATACTGATGGGCAGAGACTTCGACGGGAGGATAACGCTCGGCGGCAGAAGTGTGACGCTGTGGGAGCATATCGACAGAACGACGTTTCCGGGCGTGCAGGGAACGCCCTATCTGAATAATGCGGCGGCCAAGGCGGTATTCTTCAAAGAGACGCTGTCCGAGGCCTACAGGGCCAGGCAGTTCAAAATTATAAGCAACGCGCAGAGACTCGCCGGCGCGCTGGTTGATTTGGGTTACGATGTGCTGACGGGCGGGACTGACAACCACATGGTCCTGATGAACGTAAGCAATCTGCGGCCCGGCCTGACGGGCGCGGCGTCGCAAAAGGCCCTCGAGCAGTGCGGGATAATCGTCAATATGAATCGGCTGCCTTACGATACAAGGCCGGCTATGGTAACGAGCGGGCTGAGGCTCGGAACGCCTATCGTCACAAAGAATCGTATGGGCGACGCGGAGATGGCCGACATAGCCGTCCTGATAGATGCGGTCTTGAGGGGCGTAGAAATCGCCGGCGAGATGGAGTGCACGGCAGATGATTGTCTCAGAGACCGGATCAGGGCCAAAGTGGTGGAGCTATGCCGGGCGTTCCCTATGAGCTGGGACCCGGAACACGTCTAACCCGGCTGGAGAGCGTTTTGGCCAATTATACCAGTGCAGATTCAGCCGATAGCCGGGTTTGCAGACGGCGCCGAGCAGTAACGACTGACATTGCTTGTCCAGGACAAGGTTGCAGTAATGGAGTATCTTGTGTTGACCGGGCCTGGAACCTAAAGAAGGTCTTGAGCAAACAGCAGGTCTCAGGGCATAATCTCGAATTGGTCAGGAGCTTTAGGCAACCGTGTCCAATTTATGAAAACAGGCTGAAGTATTATGCGTGAGTCGATAAAAGAATTCGTGAGGATTGTCGCCGAGACACTGCCGGTATCGGAGCCGGTTTACGAGTTCGGTTCGCTGCAGGTGCCGGGCCAGGAAGGTTTTGCGGACCTCCGGCCCATTTTTGAAGGAAAACGATATATCGGCTGTGATATGCGGGAAGGGCCCGGCGTGGACCTGGTTCTAAACCTTCACGCCATAGACCTGCCCGCGGAGTCAGCCGGGACAGTCCTGATCCTCGATACGCTTGAGCATGTGGAATTCGTCAGGAGGGCAATTGAGGAGTCTCACAGAATACTCAAACCTAACGGCATCCTTGTCATAAGTTCCGTAATGAAGTTTCCCATTCACGACTTCCCGCATGATTACTGGCGGTTTACGCCCGAAGCCTTCAGGTCCTTACTCAAGCCATTTGACTCCGCTTTCGTGGGTTCCGCAGGGTGCAAAATGTTCCCCCATAGCGTTGTGGGGTTGGGTTTCAAGAGCCCGATCCCTAATAATACAATTGATTTATTCATATCAAAGTTCGAGAACTGGAAGAAGCGGTGGCACAGGCCCCCATCGAGATTGTTGAAGGCACTCACGAAATTGGTCACTCGTCCGAAAAACTCTGTTTTGTTTAGATTGTTCACCCGGCACTGACTATCAACACTTCATTATGGAAGCTCTGGTTAAGATAGATTTGGAGAAAGCTCTAGGTAGCGACCCGGTGGTCTTGGAGCTTGGCTGCGGCAGATACAAGAAGGCCGGCGCGATTGGCATTGATAAGGTTGATTTGCCGGGAGTGGATATAGTTGCCGACATTGAAGATGGGCTTGATTTCATACCAGATGGTTCTGTCGATGAGATATACGCTCTGAGTTGTTTCGAACACATTCATGACTTTGGGAAACTGATGGGCGAGATTTTAAGGGTGTTGAAGAAAAACGGCAGGACATTCGTCTTCGTGCCTCATTTCTCGAATCCTTACTACTATTCTGATCCTACGCACGTGAGATTCTTCGGGTTATATAGCTTCTATTATTTTGTGGGTATGAACTATCAGTTGAGGCGGAAGGTTCCGGATTATTATTTCGACAGAAAAATCAGAATCGTCTCCCAGCGGCTCGTTTTTGATTCCCCTTTCCTTTGCAGGAAAATCATCAAACGAGTTATGGGTGTGGTTCTGAATTCATGCAGTTTCTTGCAGGAGTTTTACGAAGAGAATCTCTGCTACCTCTTTCCGTGTTTTGGAATTGAGGTAGTATTCACCAAAGATGAATAGGCCGTCGCCCATCCATGCTCGATAGGATCAAACAGGAAGCTATGCAGGGTAAGGCCCTGCTGTCATTCGTCGCTTTGAAAGCAACCGGACAAGCACTGGCTATGGTTGCCCCTTTGGTCATAGCCAAGTTCTTCTCGCCAGGGCTATTCGGCAGCTATTCCCTGGCGAAGATGCTCATTTTCTTTTTCGTCTCGCTGTTCATTTCATCGATTCAAGTGCCGTTTGTCGTGTACGGCGGCCGCGAGCGAGCCGCTACGGGCAAGATCAACAGAACTTTCACGGTCCAGTGTGTGTTTGTGGCGGTAAGCCTCGTGTTGTTTCTCCTGATGGTTCTTGCTTCCGCCAAATACGTCATGTCCTTTGCTCAGATCTCAAAGATGAACTTGCTTTTTCTGTGTCTGGCTTTTCTCGGTATATCGTCGGAGAGCTTTCTGAGCAACCTGTTTCTCGCAACCGGCCAAAGGACGCAACACTCTTTACTCGAATTCTTTTTTGGGTTGTGCAGTCTGCTTCTGATTCTGGGTTTAAGGCTTATTGGCTGGATCAATCTCAACTCGGCCTTTTTGATCTACTCGCTGTCGGCGATCATTGTGATCTTTTCTTTCATAAGATGCGTTGATTTTAAGGTCTTGTTGCCGATAGTATGGGACCGGGAGTACTTCAGGGATAATTTCACCTTTACGAAATGGGTACTCCTGGGCGCGAGCTCGGTCTATCTGGTCAACTGGGGTGACAACATCGTGCTGCGATACTACGTCCCGATGGATGATATAGGCATATACAATTTTGCTTACCAGATTTTCAAGGGTATGACCATGCTCACGTTTGTGGTGGTTCATTACTTCATGCCCTTTGCAAGCACACGTATCGACGACAAGCAGGCCATAAGAGTATATCTCGCATCCAAAAGACCCAAGGCGTTTCTGCTGGGCCTTGCACCAATCTGCATGTTGTTTGTATTTGCCCCTTATTTAGTCAAGACGGTGTACGGCGGTGTTTATGACGATTCAATCGGTATTCTTAGAATTCTCCTGATAGGTTGTGTTCCAGCTCTTTATTCCGGCTTTTACACCCCGCTTTTGTATGCACTTGAGAGATACCGTTTTGCTCAGTGTGCAGACGCTGCACAGGCGGTAGCGAACGTTCTTTTGGATCTGGCGCTCGTTTGGCGAATGGGTGTATACGGAGCAGCGGTGGCTACCGTTATTGCGTATTGTGGGCGAACGGTTATGTTCGAAGTCTACTTCAGGAAACATGTTGCACCGCTATTTGACGCGTAGAGAATGAATCCAAATAAGAACGACTGCAGACCCTTGATCAAAGTCGCAGCGCTGACAGGCGGCTGGGATGAGCCGGGTTCGCGTTTTAGGTTCAGGCAGTACTTTCCCGGGCTTGCCGGGCGAGGAGTGATTGTCCGCGAACATGTCCCATTCTTTGAGAAGAGCTGCGGACTGCCGAGTCCGTTTAAGATTTGCGCAAGGGTACCCGCGCTTTTCCGCACCCGCGATGCCGACGTTGTCTGGGTGAGCAGAGAGCTGGTTAAGGGCTATGAGACATTTGAGCGTTTACTCAAGCGTCCGCGGGTGATGGATGTGGACGACGCCATCTGGTTAAGCTTGCCTTTCGGCCGTATTGCCGTCCCTCACATCGCACGAGCGATGGATGCGGTCATTGTGGGTAACAATTACCTCGCAGATTACTTCAACCGCTGTTGCAGGACTGTGCATGTTGTTCCCACCGCTATCGACGTGGCTCGCTACACGCTGCGTCCAAACATTGAGGGCAAGCCGCCGCAGAAGTTCATCATTGGCTGGACGGGCCTGGCGTGCAACTACAAATACCTGAGTCTTGTTGAGCAGCCACTGAAGCGCTTTCTGCAAGACCACCCTGACGCCGAGTTACGCCTTGTTGCCCAACGACCGTGGGAGTCTCGTGCGATTGCACCCGAAAGGATTCGCTTTGTGCCCTGGAGCAAAGAGGTGGAGGTTACAGCGCTGCAGGAGATGTCAGTCGGGATCATGCCGCTGTCGGACGACAAGTGGACGCGGGGAAAATGCAGTTTCAAGATGCTGCAATATATGGCGGTGGGCCTGCCGGTGGTGGTCTCACGGGTGGGGATGAATAACGAGGTCCTTGCGAAGGGCCAAATTGGTTTTGGGGTGATCTCTGCGGATGAGTGGTACGATGCTTTAGATACGCTTTATCGAGATTGGTCGCTGCAGGTCAAGTTAGGCAGGGCCGGACGTGAAGTAGTCAAGCAGAGCTACTCTGTGGCGACTATTACAGATGAATTGGCCAGCATTCTCAGGAACGCGGCCGGCGCTTAGGGTGTCGCTCGAAGGATTCGGGTCACATCCATTTCTTGTGCCAAAGATTGAACATCATAATGCTCCAGAAGAGTCTGGAGTAATCGGCAGTGCCCTTTTGGTGCTTCTGCCACAGCTTATCCACAAAGCTTCTGTTGTAATAATCGAACGCCGGACCGGCAAATATCTCCTCCTGAGCAAAATCCCTCAACTCGCTTCTAAAATAGTGCGCCAGAGGCACGGCGAAGCCCTTCTTTTTGCGATACAGGATTTTGTGTGGCAGAATATCGCAAAATGCCTTCTTCAGGATATGCTTTTTGTCTAATCCTCTTACCTTGAAGTGTGGAGGAATCTTTGCGGCGAATTCCACAAACGTATGATCCAAAAATGGGACCCTGACCTCGAGACTAACGGCCATCGAGGCCCGGTCCTCTTTGGTCAGCAGGCACTCAGGCAGATACTCCATCGTCTCGAAGCTCAGGGCGTTGGTAACATCGTTTTCGTACTTGAAGTGTTCGGCAAAGTGGCCGAACTCGGCGAGGTCCCGGCTTTGCTCGTCGCCGCTGCGAAACATATAGCTGAACAGCTTGAGGTAAATCTCCCACGCCTGCTCCTTCGGGCCGAGGAAGGTCTGGAGCTTGTTGAGCATATCGTTTCGCAGCAAGGTATTAAGGGTCCGAACGGAGAAACTCAGTATATTCTTGGCGGGTGCGGGCAGCCGATTCAGCTTCTTTAGCACGCCGAACTGGAGATACCGCGGGTAGCCTGCGAATAATTCATCGCCTCCGGTTCCCGATAGAGAGACGGTGACGTACTTCCTGGCGACGCGGCAGACAAGGCAGGTCGGTATCATCGAGGAGTCGCCGAAAGGTTCATCGTAATAATAGGGCAATTGCTCAATCAGGTCCCTTACGCTCTCGGCGTTGAACTCGATCTCGTGATGCCGGGTCCGGAACATATCCGAGACTATTTTTGCGTACTTCGATTCGTCGTAGCCTGGCCGGTCAAACCTGACCGAGAAGGTGTTCAGCTCCTTTACGTACTTTCTCATAAGGGCGACTATTATGGAGCTGTCCACGCCGCCGGACAGAAACGCCCCCAACGGCACATCAGCGATGAGCTGGGCCTTCACGCTTTGTTCGAGCCTCTCTGCGATTTCTCGCCTGGCCTGCTCCTCTGTGATGGAAGCATCGCCGTCGAACGACAGCGACCAGTAGCGCGCGTTCTCAGTTATCTTTTTGGCCGTGAGGTCGTATATAAGGTACGAGCCGGGCAGAAGCTTTTGAACGCCTTCGAGAATAGACTCGCCTGACGGAGTATATCCGAAAAGCAGGTAGTGGTTCAGGGCCTTTTCGCTGATTTGCCTTTTGATGTCGCTTTTCAAGAGAACTTTCATCTCGGAGCCGAATATGAATCGCCCGGCGTTGTGATAGTAATAGAGCGGCTTGATTCCGAGGCGGTCGCGCGCGAGGAAAAAAAGGTTCTCATTTCTATCGAAAATGCAGAAGGCGAATTGGCCGTTGATTTTCTCGAGAAGGCCTGTCCCCCATTGTTCGTAGGCGTGGATGAGGACCTCGGTGTCCGTTTTCGAGACAAATTTGTGGCCTGCCTCTTCAAGGGTATCGCGAAGGCTCTCGAAGTTGAAGACCTCGCCGTTGTACGTTATGCAGATAGTGCCATCTTCATTGTAAATGGGTTGTCTTCCTTTTTCCGAGAGGTCAAGGATGCACAATCTCTTATGCCCGATCGAGACGCCGTCGCGGACGTGAAATCCTTCCTGCTCAGGCCCCCGGTGCTCGAGCAGCGACGCGAGAATCTCTATTTTGCGTTTATCTTCCCAGTTGAAACCGACTATGCCGCACATTTATCGCACCTTCTCAAAAACAAATTCGTTGCATCCGGTGCATCCTTTGGTCTTGTTGAGCTTCGTGAGTCTGAATCCGTGGGCGCCGAAGAAGTCGCTGACCTCGCTTACCGAGGCGTACTGGTAAGGGTATCCGCCGACCCAATCGACAATATCGGTATAGAAGCGCATTCCTCGGCCTCTCTTGAGCGGGTTTCGCCGCGAGATTATCACCGCTGCAAGAAACTTCACCGCAAGGATCGGATAGACCAGGACATTCTTTGCGAATTTAGGGCTTTTAACGTACATGAACTTTATCATCTTCCAGATTGGCGAAGTGAAATGCTTGTTGTAGATTGCGATTACAAGGGTCCCTCTTTGAGCGACGAGCTTTATCGCGGCTTCGAAGGCTTTGTACATATCGCCGGTATGGTGGAGCACACCCCAACTATAGACAATATCAAACTGCTCGCGCGCAACGCCTTCATTCAATATGGATTCGACCCTGAACTCGATTACATCTTTCCGCACATCCCGGTCCCACTGCGCGATCTTGTCGATGAGGCCCTTCGCCGCCGCCACAGCCTGTGGATCGAGGTCGAAGCCCACGACCTTCCTTGCGCCGAGCGCACTTGCCGCTATGGAAAACAGACCGCTGCCACTGCCGATATCGAGGAATGTCCTGCCTTTCAAGTCAGGTATAAGTTGACGCAGGGATTCCTTGGCTGCTGCATAGTCTTCTGGCTGCAGGCGCTTAGCGAATTCCGTCCAATTATCTCCGAAAGCGAATCTTTTCATTCTTGATTGAACAGCACCAAGACAACAAGCTCAGGTCACACCACCTTGCGAAAAAGCTCTTTGCATCGTTGGGCTATGTTTATGATGTCATGATTTTTCTCGACGTAGCTTCTGGCATTCTTTCCAAACTCCACATATCTGCCTCCCTCGAGTATGTATCTGAGCGAATCAGCAAGGCGCCTTACATCACCTTTGCAGCAAATCCCACAGTTGTATTCATTTAGAAAGCCGTCCGGGTTCACCCCAAGCGAAACGATCGGCGTGGCGTACTGAGCGGCCTGAATAAAGGTGTTTGGGAATCCTTCCGACCTGCTCGTATTTACGAGCACTTTTGCCCGCTGAAAGTACGTTTTGATCTCGTGGAAGGGCACACGCTCAATGAACTGCACATTCTTAAGCTCATCGGCACGAGCAACCAGTGTCTCATAATCCTGATCACCGGTTGCCCTCTGGCAAATCATCACGAATTGTTCACCGGGGACTTCCCGGGCGAGGTCCAAAAAGAGCTCCGGCCTTTTCTCGGGGTCGCTCCGCCCCACCCAGAGTACGATTTCTCTGTCCTGGTTGGTCAACGGCGACAAATGATGCCCATTGGGCAGCACTACTGCTGACACGCCCACCGTTCGCTGTAGGTCCTCCTTGTCTGCCACATTCTGCGTGAAAACGACCCCGGCCTTTCTTAGAGACCACGCAAAGGCCCGCCCAAGCAAATAGTGGCGCTTGATATATCTGCCGTCACACTCTGTGCTGCTGGCAGTCTTGTAGGCGAGCTTCTTCTTGTGGAGCAGACAAAAAACGGCCGTCAACGGCACCCCCGGTGAGGCGGTTTTTAGCAAATACACATCAGCCTCGGATCTGCGCATGGCCCGCCAGAGGCGAATGGCGCCGCACAGCGGGTGCTTCTTCAGGTCGAGGCTCTTGATTACGGTGACGCCGCAAATGTTCTCGATGTCCTTTTGCCCGTAGTCCGCGGTTATAAACGTGACCTTGAAGCTCTCGTCCTTCGCCAATTCGCACGCAAGTAAATACAAATCAACCTCCGCCCCGCCGAATACTTCTTCAACGTCTTTGTTGAAAAGGGGATATGCTTTGGGAGCTATGAAACAGACTCCAATGGTCCTGCTGTCCGGCGTTGTCTTGCTTTCATGGCGCATTATCTACAGCCCTATTGTGGCAAATTGAGATGTATCCGGCCTAACGACCGTGGCCGCAAAGGTTGCAGTTCCACCAATAGTTGAAAACGAATACCAGCCACAAATCCCTGGCGTTATCTTCCCTGTTGTTAATATGACCGTCAAATAAATCCTGAACATAACCATAGTCCAGCAGATTATGTTCGTAGTATCTGCGATCCGTCAGAAAACTCCGAACAAAATCTTCACCCTTGATCCATCTGGAAATAGGAGCAGTAAAGCCTCTTTTGCGTCTGTGCACTATGTCCTTCGGCAGATACTTCCCCGCGATCCGCTTCAGAAGCCACTTCGTCCTGAGATTTCTGACCTTGTATTTCTCCGGCAGAGACAGAACCACGGGCACGAGCCGATAGTCCAGATACGGCACCCTGACCTCCAGCGAATTGAGCATCGAGGCCATATCGACCTTCTTCAGGATGTCTTCGGCAAGGTAGTTATGAATGTCACTTAGCTGCAGCGCAAGCAGGCTCTTCTCCGGCCCGCAGGGGATAAGGGATTCAGCCGGCACAAAATTCTCCCTCAGCAGCTTCGGCCTCTGCAGGTCGTTGAAAGTGGCCATCCACCGCAGGTGTCTTCCAACGGCATTGAGGTCGGAATCCCTCACGAATCTCTTTAGCTTGAAGGTGAATGTCATCTTTTTATCGGACGGCGGCAGCAAGTCAACCAGGCGCTTCGACGCCCTTATCGCCGTGCGAGGCACATATCGAGCGAGCTTGTATGCCTTGTACGTATCATAGCCGCCGAAAATCTCGTCGGCGGCGTCGCCGGACAGAGCGGTGGTGACCCGCGCGCGCGTCATCTTTGAAAGCAGGTAGGTCGGGAAGATAGACGCATCGCCGAACGGTTCGTCCATATTATCCAGCACAAACCTGATAATCTCTTCGTTGAACTGCACATAATCGACATAATGACTGGTGTTTATGTGCTCTGAAGCCAGGTTCGAGTACTTCACCTCGTCGTAGGATTCGTCCTCCTTGAAGCCGATTGAAAAGGTCTCGAAGCCCTTATGCTTCCTGGCGATGACGGCGGAGATGAGCGACGAGTCAACGCCGCCGGAGAGAAAACTGCCCACCGGAACGTCCGCCACGAGCCTCTTCTCAACCGCGTCGATAATAATGCCTTCGACCGAGTCCAGCCTCTCCGCGAGCGAAAGGTCCTGATTCCCGGCTACCTGCCGCTCGAGGTCGTAGTATTTTGCCAGCGTCAGCTCTTTGCGGTTCAGATCGAACAAAAGGTTCTCCGAAGGCCGCAGCTTGTAACAATCGTCGAATATGGTCAGGTTGTCGCCGATGTATTTCTGATAGAAAAAGAAATTCACCGCCGGGACATTTATGGTCAGGTCCAGGCCGTGCTGTCTGATGGCTTTAAGCTCCGAAGCAAAGATGAATTTGCCGTTGCGGAAGTAGTAATATAAAGGCTTTATGCCGAATCGGTCCCTTGAGAGGAAGAGCGTGTTATTCTTCTTATCATAAATGCAGAAGGCCCACATCCCGTTGAATCTCTCCACGCAGGCCGGACCCCACCGGTGGTAGCTGCACAGCACCACCTCGGTGTCGGTATCGGAAACGAAGCTATAGCCCTCGGCCTCAAGTCCCTTCCTCAGTTGCTTAAAGCCGTATATCTCGCCGTTATAGACAATAGCTAAGTTCTCGAACTCCATCGGCTGATGGCCTTTGTCCGAGGTGTCCATAACAGCCAGCCGCGTATTGCCTATGGACGCATTCGAGTCCGCAAGGAATCCCTCATCGTCCGGGCCTCGATAGCGCAGGGTCCCGAGCATCTTTTCAATAAGGGCCTGACTGTTCCAGTTGAAGCCGGCTATCCCGCACATATATTCTCAATCCGTCACCTGCCCTGCTTGTTCTGCACGATTTGGCGGTAATGCCGGATATATCGGTCCGCCACTGAGGACCACGTGAACGAATTCGCCCGATTCCTCGCCGCCTCGGACATTCGCCTGTAGCCCTCCCGGTCGTGCGCGATTTTTCTCACCGCGCCGGCAATTACCTCGGCGGCTGCCTCTTCGAGCACAATGCCGTTATCCCCAACTAACTCCTCAACGCCTTCACATCTTGTCGTAACTATCGGCAGACCCGACGCCATCGCCTCAAGCATCGCATTGCTCATTCCCTCCTGCATTGTCGCGCTTACGAAGATATCGCTTTGGCGGTACAGCCGCGGCATCTCTTCCGCGCCGACCCTGCCCGTCATCTCAATGACCTCGCCAAGCCCCTTCTGCGATATGCTCTGCCTAAGCTGCTGTTCCAGCGCACCGCTGCCGACTATCGTAAGATGCGCCTTGACCCCTTCTTTGCGCAGGATTTCGACCGCGTCAATGAGCATATCGACTCGTTTTGTCACCGACAATCGCCCTACCGTCAGCAGCCGCAGAATCTCCTGCCGTGCCCCTGCCTCAGCGGGATAGAACCGCTCAAGGTCAACGCCGTTGGGGATAACGTCAATAGAGACATCGGGCAGAAACCTCAAGGCCCGCTGTCGCAGTCCCTCACTACAGGCAACTAAAGCAGAGGCCCGTCTCCAGATTCGCTTGAAGACCGGGCCGAGAATCCTGTAATCTATCTTTAACCTTGCATGCTCGCCGGGGACGTCCGAGCCGCGAAGAGAGATTATGTATGGCAGTTTATTTGCGGTCCGCAGGCACAGGTAGCCCGTCGGGAAGCCGAAAAATGCGTGCGCCAAATCATAATCTTTTTGCCGCACCAGCCTGCGATAGTGCGACCCAGCCTTGACCAGCCACTCTATCACCTCGACCTTGCGCCAGAATTGCAGGTGCTTCTTGTGAACCCCGACTTTGTAAATCGTGATGTTCTCGCTGAGCTTCTCCTCGAAGAACCCCGGCTTCGGCCCCGAAGCCAGAACATCGACCGTCAGCTCGCTATTCCCTGCGTATTCATTGAGCAGACAGAGGTTCGCGTTCCCGGCCCCCCCGCCGATAGGCGGAAACTCGTAGTTGAGCATCAAAATTTTCATCTTGCTCGTCTTTACAATCATTCACCCCATTATCGCCGATTTCCGCAAATCAATCAAAGCCTTTTGCCTGAACATACCCCTCATGCCCCACCACCCGCAGCCCTCGTCATTGCGAGCGCAGCGAAGCAATCTCAAACTCGTGATTTTTTATTCGACGCCTCTCCCGCCCCCGCCGATCTGAGTCCCGAATTCTCCCTTCCTATACCCCGCTTCACCCTTCACGCTCACCCCGCGGCAAAGACGCCAAACGCAACAATCTCACCAACAAGAAACTCCCAAACCTCCAGCCTCAACGTCCGTCTTTTTCTACGTATTATCTCCTGCCCAATTCTCGATATGCAATTCGTTGCCGGTCACTGCCAAAAGTGGCCTCAACGATTTTCTGTCATTTGTAACCAATGTGAGGTTTCTTGTTATGGCCTGGGCCACGATCCACAGATCATTCTCCTGGATGGTCAGTTGTAGCGACGTAACGGGATCGATGAGTTGTTCAGGCCTTAGACCCTTCCTCTTTTTGTCTTTTGGTCCATACTTCTCAAACAACCTCCCTCGTATTTGCCCATACTCCCTTGCCGCCTGCTTATCAACAACAAACTCGATTGGCCCGACGTCGTATATGAATTGTCTGAATTCCACCTCTAACGATTGTTCCTCTTCTGTTTGTGCTCGGTAACCGTATTCGATCTCCCCCCATGTAATAGCCGATATCCACACTCGAAACGGAGCCTGCGTCTCCTCACATATCCGCTCCAGTTCATCAACATGTTTCAAGACGTTGCTGTGTTGCGGTTCTTTCCCTTGATCAAACCAGAAGCTCCAGATATTTGTGTCGATAAGAAAATCACGCATCCTCTCTCTGCTCCTCAAAAGCCTCCGCCGCTTCCCTCAGAACCCGACATATCTCGGGTGAACGATGTCGAGTCACCCAATCGTCGGCAAACTGGATGGTCGAACGTTGATACTCTTCAGATAGATACTCATGCAAAGGAATCGCCGATTCAAACCCCTCCGGATAATAACCTGTGAACTCGAAATCAACTCCCTTTCTCTGGACCCCATGAAACAAATCCAACACCCGCTTCTCCATCTTAGGCGGCAAATCATACAATCGCATCACCTGCGCGTCGATAGAAAGAAGTAACCTCCTCGCTTCTTCTTGAACATCCGTCCCGGCTTCTAAGTCACACTTCTCGACCAGCGTAAAGTACTCCATTACTGACGCTTCAATTGCCCTGAGCGCTGTAGCCTCCACTGAAGGCAAAGGGACATCCCGCACTGTCGCTGCCAAGTTGTCCCTTTCCATACTATTGCAGTACACATAGGCATTTGCCAATGGCGAGTTCAAGAAAGCCCATAACCCATGTAAAGCCCAATTGTCGTCATCGATTCGAAACACCAGAAATCGACTCGTTACGGGCCGTCCTTTATCGTCTATCAATCCCTTTATTCTCCACGCCCCGCTTCCCACGCGCGCATAGTTCATGATGATCTGAGGCTTACCCGTTTCCGTGCCCCACATAGGTCGGCGTATAACCTCCTCTGACAGGTTCATCCAATACTCCTGCGGCAACTCATGCAACTTGACATCATCACCGAACAATGCATATCCTTTGACACCTCCAACGAACCTCTCCTTTTCAAATGTTTTCGCTCCTTCACGAAGCCCCTCTCCCTTATAGATTAGCCCCTGCCCTCCATCAGCTATTGAGCCCAACCTTGGCAAGTTCCTCTCGCAATACCGCCACACATCATCGAGTTCTCTCAGCCTCAAATTACAACCTGGCTGCCCGGAGAATATGCTCTGCAAAACATGCTGGTCTCGTCCCTCATACCTTTCGGTGAACTTAGCCAGCTCCGAGCGGCTCACTTTTCTATACAGAATCCCGTTTGCTCCAAGTCTCCCCGTCCTTCCGGGGATTGCTTTGCGCCCAAGGAGCAACACGGCCGGATGTCGAGCAAACGCGAACACGGTCTCAGGCAATTCACATATTTGAGAGACCTCAAAATCGCTCAGGATTTTGCTCCGTAGAGGAGCAAGATTCTTCGTACTCGTATGCAGAAACCCGCGTGGGAGTATCACCCCGAACACAGAGCCCCCAGGCATGTAAGGCAGTGTCCGCCAAAGCATTTCCGCAGCCTTGTTGAAACATTTCAGCTCCTGTTCGCCTTCTTTGTATGCTTCCTGCTCACGCGGCTTGAACTTCTCAAAAGGCGGATTGCAGAGCAAAATCGTCGCGTTCTTTGCCTGCTTCCTCAGAGTGTCCCCCGCGTAGATATCCCCATCCAGAATCCTCCATCCGTTGGGATTTGGCACATCCGCCATTGTCAGCGACAGCCTTGCGATCTCTCTCGCAAAAGAATCCCTCTCTATTCCTATGAGCTTCTCCTTAGCATATCTATGAAATGCCTCCTCGTTCCCCTCAAAAAGTTCCCGCAGCAACCGCATTGCCCCGGTGAGGAACGGTGCATGTCCGCATGCAGGCTCTAATACAACTCGCTTCTCTTGTGGAATCTCCTCAATATAAGGCCAAAGTTGCCACACGATATAATCCACCAAGTATGAAGGCGTCGCATGTATGCCCAGTGCAGACCTCAGCTTCTTGTCCACAAGCACATTCTCGTACATGTACCCAAATGCTTCTGGTGTCAGAGTGGCCAAAGTGGCAAACTTATCGACTTCCACGGCCGCTCTTTCAAGTGCCCTTCTCCGCTTGTTCCTTCCCGCCTCTATCTCTTGCACCGCGCCATAATGGGTCTTCACGGCTCCAAGAACAGCATCTACATCACCAACGTCTAGTCCAATGAACCTCGGCACTCCCTTATCCTTAAGGATCCTTGCACAGAGGACCCAAAAGGCTGCTCGAAAAATCCACTGTTGATTCTTCGCTTGTTTCCGCTGCTCCGCCGTGAATCCCTCCCGAAGCAGCTTGACGACCCGTGTCATCAGCCCCCCGAGCCGCTCGCCCATCTCCTCCTCCAGAAGCGGCATCAATCCAATATCAACAAAACTCAACTGTTGCTCCGTCTGGATTCGCCCAAGATTCTTCGCCCGCCATATTCTATCTGGGCCCAGCTCATCCCTGTTTTTGTCAAAGAAAGCCCCCAGATTCTTCGCTTGAATCGTCTCTCTATGCTCTGCGCCCCCTGTCCCTATGGTCCACCACTGCAAGACGCCCCCGGAACCGACGAACGCCACAGGCGCTCCAAGACCTCTATAGCTGTTTACGTACTCCTCTCTCACTCGCTCTGGTTCACTGGACATCAATACACATATACACGACGTCCGCGAATCCCGAACCGAGCTTGCGAATCCTACTAAGGGTATCCTGCTGTGTTCTCCGACTTGAAAGGGATAGTCCGCTTGCAGCATCTCCCCGGTATAACCACACCGTTGAAGATTCTCCTTAACTTCGCAAATTATCCTGTCTTGCACGCCCAAAGTAGCACCCTATCGGAACAGATCATGTCTCTGCTGCTTTATACCATATCGGCAACGTTAAGTTCAACTCTTTCACTTTTCTCAGTGCCGGCGGCTGTCGGGCAAGTCTCTCCCTGCAAATGCTGTCTTCCCTTACATCCCCGGGCCTTCAAAGTCTCCCGACGCCCGTGCTCCCCCGCATTCACACGGCGTGTATGCCCCAGCTATTTCGCTCAAATATTCATCAAGAGCGTCCCTCGCCATAGAATCTCCTCAACCAAGCTAACATATTTCGTCCCAACCCATGTTCATCCGTGTCTGATTCTTCTTCGTATTACAATCGTTCAAATTCTTGTTTCTTCTGCTTGCTGCTGGAATCCGGCTGCCATAACCACCGTCGAAATAAGCCGTTATATTCGTTTTGGATTTTGAGTTTTGGTGATTCGGATTTGTTTAGGATTTCGGATTTAGTGCTTCGGATTTGGCTGTGGCCACAGGCCGCGCCAGGTTCATCCGTGTCTGATTCTTCTTCGTGCGGATTCGCCTGGATCTGTGGTTCCTTTAAGGCCCCTCTGTCTTCGTGGCGGCGGGCTTCTTCAACTCGAAAACGACATGGTCGCCAATTACCTGGGCCACTTGATAGTTGTTCATAACGTACTGCCTCAGGGGTTTCATCGCCTCAAATCGCATCGCCTCATCCGGCCAGGTCTCTTGCTTTTCACGCAGCGCCTTGGCATACTCCGCCTCGAATTTCTCCACGGCGGCTGGATTGTCGGGCCTGAGAAATCCCTCCTTGGTCAAGCCTTCGGGCGCCACCCACGCCTTCGGGGGGCGCGGCCACAGCTCCAGCGGCGGTCGCCCATCATAAGGAAAATGCCTGTTGTGTGTGTCAACGATAAATCTTGGCGGCTGCTTCTCAAAGGCGCTGAGCAGCCCTGCAACCATTGTGGACAAGGCTGCCGGCGGCAGCACCTGCATTTCACTCGTGCACGCCCAAGGCGCAGAGCTAAACCGCTGGGCCCTGACGTATATCCCCGGAATCCAGCCCCAAACGTAGATTTTGTCCGTCGGCTCCGAGTGCTGCCGGATGTAATCGCCCGCGACCTCCCAGTAGCCGATTAGGTTCTCTTTCTTGCGCAGGCGGATCTCATCCAACTTCTGCGAATAGCCTCTTTGCCTTATCAATCGACCGTCCCGGTCCCGGTAATCCGCCCCTGTCGCGGGGCTCTTCGTCACCCCTAAGAATATGTGCCACGACAGGACCATCATTCCCAGCAGTCCGAGCGCCCCCGCTGCGAGCCACGGCGGCTTGGACGCAGCCGATCTTACCTTGTCCTGGTAAAGCCCCACTGTATATCCGCCCAGCATCGCCGCCGAGGCGTTCAGAGGAAGGTAGTATTGCTCGTAGGGTCTGGGACTGATCCACACAAACGCCATGTCCAGCAGCCACCACAGCCCAAACAGAAGTACGAACCGGTCATACGGTTTTGCAGCAGCCTGCGATCCGCGCAGCCGCCCCTGGATTACTCTTGCCAGGCGCGCGACAATCGAGCACGCCGCCAATGCCACCGGCAGTATCAGCAGGCCGTAATATCGAAACACCATAGGAGCCTGCTTGGCAAGCGGAACGGCTTTGCGGCCGGCGGAAACGTAGTCCGGCGTGGCCCCGCCGGCGGATGCAGCTTTGGCAGGCAGCATGTTCGCAACGGTCGTCCAGACAAATGAATACGGCAGAGGCAGCTTCACATCCCAGATAAGTATCCACAGGTATAACGGGGCAATTGCCGCCGTAACGCCGGCTAACAAAAGGAGAATATCAGCGCCTGTCTGCTTGAGAGTTCTATTCCTCAGGATCGGCTGAGCAACTACAAACAGCCCCATCGCCCCAATCACCGTCGTGCCTGTCTGCTTGAACAGTGGGGCCCAACTGATGAAGGCGCCCGCCAGGACCGCGAGCCACCATTTGCCGTTAAGCTGATATAAGACAAAGCAGCTTGCGCCGATCACCATAAAGGCGATCATGTGCTGCTCCTTGACGTTGCCGAACTTGGCGATCGCGGGAGCGGAAAGATAAACTGAGGCCATAATAACGCCGACTGCGCCGGCGAGCGTGCCGAAGAGCTTCTTCATCGCAACAAACATAAGAACCAGTGCCGCCGCCTGTAGAAACCCCTGAATTAGTTTGGGGCCTGTTTCGCTGAAGCCGCCCAGCCGGACCCCGAGGATGTTCACAAGCATAGTCCCGATTTGGGCGCTGGGGATTTCATCGACGCCGATCTTGGCGCCCTCAAGGATGTACTTGGCCGAGTAAACGTACATCCCGCTGTCGAACGGGTCAGGATAATTGATCTCGAAGTATTTACCAAGCAGGAACGGTATCCCCCCCAGCACAATGATCAGGGCCAACGGCAGAATCCACTTGGGAATTCCGGACTTCTGATGGTCCTGTATGGACGGGGGCTTGTGGTGTCTTCTCGACGGTATGATTTTTCGGGCGTGTCTATTCATTCTCGGTCTGCCTTCTCCCCGCTCGATTCGAGGATTTCCCTAATCACGTAAGTGGGGCGGTTCTGAGACTCGTGATACGTCCGGACCAGAAGCTCGGCGAGCAGACCCATCAGGATGAACTGAATGGTGGCGATCATGAGCACCGCCGTCAGAATCAGCAGCGGGTTTCTGTTCATCGAAAAATTGTCTGCGAATTTCTGGTAGATGACGATCAGGCCGAAGGCGACGGCGCCCAGCGTGCTCAATAGTCCCAGTCCGCCGAAGATGTAGATGGGCTTGGTCGAGTAGGAGCCGAGGAACTTGACCGTGATAAGGTCCAATAGCACTTTCCACGTCCGCGCGAGGCCGTACTTGGGGGCGCCGGCGGTCCTCGGCCGGTGGTTGACGACCATTTCGGCGATTCTGGCCCCGCTCCAGCTCGCCAGCGCGGGGATGAAGCGGTGCATCTCGCCGTATAGCTTTGTCTCGGCGAGGACCTCCTTGCGGTATGCCTTGAGCGTGCAGCCGTAGTCGTGCAGCTTGACGCCGGTGATTCGGGAGATAAGCCAGTTGGCCATCTTTGAGGGGATCAGTCTTGTGGCGACGCGGTCGTGCCTTTTCTTTCTCCAGCCGCTCACGACGTCGTACCCTTCGTGGAGCTTTTCAATCATTTTCGGTATGTCGGCGGGGTCGTTCTGCAGATCGGCGTCGATGGCGATGATGATTTCGCCGCGGGCGTGGGTGAAGCCGGCGGCCAGGGCGGCGGTCTGGCCGAAATTCTTGCGAAAGCGGATGACGCGGACCCTTGCGTCGGCCTTCTGTATCTCGGCCAGGAGATTGAAGCTGCCATCGGTGCTGCCGTCATCGACGAAGAGTATTTCGTAGTCGTACTTGTCTTTGAGGGTTTGCGTGATCTGGTCATACAGCGGGCGGATATTGTCCTGCTCATCTAATAGCGGCGTGACAACGCTAACCTGCGGGCATTGGTCTTTCATATTCTGCTCCGTGCAAATCGGCTTTATGGGCCATATCCTACCGGCCGCAAGGGCGCTTTGCAAGGATTATGTGGGCCACAAAGACACCAGGACACGAAGAGAACTTGACCACGGATTTCACAGATTCAACCGCGTACTGTTTGGCCCGCAAAGGGCACATCCCCAAGTGGCAAGAAGAGCGATGAGAACTGATCAATTGTGAATAGTCAATAGTAAATAATAAATCCGAAACTGCCTTGGGCATCAACTGCCGGACAACTTCAATTTCCTGTTTCCTAATCCCTAATAGCTGGCTATCCTGCTGAGCTTCTCGAACCCGGACTTGTAACACGCAGAGTCCTTCGGGCACCTCATTCCGCCTGTGAGAGCCGGTCTTGCCGGCGCCCACAGGCCTCAAAATGCCAAATTGCGAGTATTCTTAAAGAGCTCTTCGTCTGCGGAGCCAGCCGACAAGCGCTGCCCCAATTCCGCCGAGCACAATAGCGCCCGGAGCGGGAATGACGGGCGTAGAAATAGTTGAGATGGCGCCAACTGCGTCGATATCGGCCCCGACCGTCGCACCACCTGTGGCTCCCTCGCCGGCGACATCGGTAAGACGGACATGGGAGAAAATATCGCCGACTCCAAATCCATAGAAGTCGATGTCCACTCCTGCCGTGGTCCCGTACACCATTCCGACCGAGTGCCACGTGCTGCCGTCCTTGCTGATCTCGACGGTAGTATCCTCGATGTCGGGACCAACCTCAAATATCCACAGGTCTTTGCCGCTGTCGCCGCCTCCGGTGAGCTTGTTGTCTATAAACTCAAGAGTGAGAACTCCTCCGACTCCAAGCGATACAAATGTGCATTCCGCCTGCGATGAGGCGGTATTGGCCCACGCATAGTCGGGAAGGCCAAGAGCATTAAAGGCGCCCTGATAGGGTGTGGTTGGGCTTGCCCCGGCCAAACCAGGGGAGTACCCGACAACCGCGTCGGCGAACGAGATTGCCCCCTGCGGAAAATCCGCTCCGCCTTGAACGTTGCCGATGAATACGGCGTACGCGGGAGATGCGCCGCCCACCACAAAAAACAATGCTGTCACGACTGCCAATGTTGATTGAAACACTTTCATCATAGTTCTCCTTTTCTTTTTGAAACATCATCAACGTTCAGACACAATATAACTCCGGCCGTATGTCATGGGGAAGGCCTCCTCCGAGGAGGGTAAAATTCCTTCCACCACCCAATACTCGATACCTTATGCTATTACTATGGCGCACAAAACGTCAAGCAAAAAAATGCAAAAAAAGTAATCGGTCAGTTATGGGTGGGCAGACTTTCGGTGCAAGTGTTAAGGTTCAACTGGCAGCAAAACCTTATTCTCAGTGCAAGAATACGGTTTTGCAGCGACGAACAGACCTCTTGAGGCTTGAGGTAGGCACAGTGAATTTTTGGCCTGGTTCAAAAATGGCTGATTTTGGGTAACAGTGGAAAGGAATACGTCCTCTCGTGGCCAAAATCCGTTTGAATCCGCGAAATCCGCGATTAAAAATTAACTTGACACCCAACTCCACGCGATGTATAATATACATCTAACAAATAGAGGACTCTTGATATGGAGAACGAACCTACAACTAAAACGCCCATCCCGACGAGGTCGGGGTACGTGTTTAGCCATGCGAAATACCCTCGTGGCACGGCCATCCTGGCCGTGGTCGCACGGGCTTCAAGCCCGTGCCCTACCAGGAAGACCGCAAAAGCAGTTGTCCGGCTAAACACGTACAGGTTGGGATTCCACAGTCTTGCACTTTACACTTTGATTTTTGCACTCCCACTCCCTCTATCAGTCCGTTTCTTTGTGCCTTTGTGTCTTAGTGGCCAACACCCGCGCTCTACACTTGTCGAGACCCCTCTACAAATCGGCCTGTTTTTTTGCAAAACAAAGCCAATTCTCCCAAAGACAAAACCAATGCAACAGCTTTTGCCGCAAAGGTTTATGAAAACAAACCACCCCTGTCCCACTCGAAAAAACAAACCCAATCAAAGCCAATTTTCCCCCACCTTTTTCCGAATCCCCGCTTCCGCCCTGGGAAATACCCCGGGGAGTTTGGACTTCCCGAATTGGCGGGCCGTCGCGTCTTTCCCCCCGGCTGCCGGTTGCAAAGGGCGGGGTATGTGATATTCTGGCCGAAGGAAGTGGTATGATGGATTTTCCTGAACGAATAACTATTGACAGTCACACGATAGAGATTGTGCCTCGGTACGCCCAGACGGACAAGGCGGGCGTTTTACTGTCTGTGAAATGCTTTGCAATGTGCTGCGGGGGAGGATATAATGGCTTTTGACGTACTAACTGAATTATGTGTTAGTCAAGTTGGAGAGAAAGATGACGGGGGCAAATAAGCCAGGAGGGCATCAAATGAGACCCAATACCCAATTCCAAGTGCGCCGAGTCGGCATTAGAATCCAGATTACGGGCATTTTTGCATTATTGATGCTCGTATTGTGTCCTGCCGGGCTATTTGCAGGGCCGGTGGACGCCGAACAGGCGCAGAATGTGGTCAAGGGCTGGCTAAAAAACAATTATCAGCCTCTCGGCGCGAGTCTCGGCAGGCAAATCGAGCGGGTCGAGACCTTCACAAATGATGATGCAGAGGCGGTCTATTACGTTGTCTATTTACAGCCGGGCGGATACGCGATTGTCCCTGCCGACGATGCGGTCGAGCCGATATTGTGCTTTGTTGAAACGGGAGCTTACGATCCTTCGGATGACAGGCCCTTGGGGGCCCTGGTTGGGCGGGATGTGCCTGCCCGCATCGCGGCTGTGCGAGGACTTGAGGCCGCAAAGGCCGGCGTGCTGCTTCAAAGCACCACCGGCCAGGACGAGACGGCCCTTGAGGAGGCCATCGGCAACGCTCAGGCAAAACGGGACCGGCTTGCCGCCGCAAGTACGGGCGTGACCATAATGGGCCTGCCGGGCGTTGCGGATATGCGGGTGGGCCCGCTGGTGCAGAGCACGTGGGGCCAGGCAACCGTAGGCGGCTACGTCGGCGGGACAAGCTGTTACAACTACTACACTCCGCCTTACGAGGCCGGCAATTCGGACAACTATCCAATCGGATGCGTGGCCGCGGCGATGGCGCAATTGATGCGGTATCACCAGTACCCGGGGACATACGCCTGGAGCAATATGCCGTTTGCGCCCGACGGCGGCATAACGCCGGTCGAGAGGCAGGCCATAGGGTGGCTCTGCTACCAGGTCGCCGAATCGATTGACACGGTGTACGGCTCAGGAAGCTCAACGGCGTCGCTCGATGACGGCTATCTGAGCCTGAGAAACTCCTTCGGGTACGGCAACACGGTTATCGCAACGAGCCCGGCAATGGGCACGGTGCTGAATAATATGGTCAATACCAACCTGGATGCGGGCCTGCCCGTTTTGCTGGGCATCAAGGGGACCAGCGGACACGCGGTCGTATGTGACGGATACGGGTACAATTCGTCCACGCTCTACCATCATCTGAATATGGGCTGGAGCGGCCATGACAACGCCTGGTACGCGCTGCCGGTGGTCGATGCATCTTATTACTACAACACCATTCATAGCTGCGTATATAACATCTTCATCTCCGGATCGGGCGAGATCATCAGCGGACGGGCCACCGATATGGCGGGCAATGCGATCCCGGACGTGCAGATAGCCGCGACGCCGAGCGGCTACGGCACCCTCTATACAAGCACCAACGCCCAGGGCATCTACGTGTTCACAAAGCTGCCTTCCAACAGGTTCGTCACGTTGACGGCCGGCAAGCCTCCGCACCTTTTCGCAAACAAGGCCGCGACGACGGGCAGATCTTCGGACTATGGCTCTACAGGCAACGTATGGCGCGTCGATTTCGTTTCCACAAGCCACACCCCCCCGACGGCATACAGCGGCGCCGCCTCGGCAATTTCCGGCACTGCCCAGAACATTGTGCTTTCCGCCGCCGACGACGGCCATCCGAATCCGCCGGGCAGGATTTCCTATAAGATAGCGGTGTTGCCGATGCACGGGACGCTGAGCGACCCTGTCGGCGGGAAGATTACCACCGCACCTTATACCCTCGCAAACTACGGCAATACGGTCAACTATTGGCCGTGCACGTACTACACCGGGCCGGACGAGCTCTATTTCGCGGCCAACGACGGCGGGACGCCGCCTGAAGGAGGCGACGGGGAGCCGGCAGTCGTCGCCATCGACGTCAATAATGTCACCATCACGACCTTTGCGCCGCAAACGGGCCTGGTGACGCCCTGGCCTTTTGGCACAAGCTACGAAGACAGCAGAACGCAGGTTATATATCTATCGAGTGACATAGGAGGCCCCAAGACGATTACCACTCTGGCGCTGGATGTTTGGGAACGGCCCGGGTACCAGCTCAACTACTGGACGATCCGGATGAAGCATACCAGCCGAAACGCATATTACTCAGCTCCATACTTCGAGACGAGCGGCTGGACCACCGTGTATTTCAATCATGAGCCGCGACCGACCACGGGATGGTGCCAGTTCGATTTCCAGACGCCCTTCGAGTACAACGGCACGAGCAATCTGATGATAGACTTCAGCCACGACAACAGGTCCTGGGCCTATGATGGAACCTGCGCAGCCTCTGAGACGGGCGCCGACCGCGTGCTGATGCAATTCTCCGACAGTATGCACGGCAGCCCGACATCATGGAGGGATTCGACCTTCGACTATTATTTCTACTTTGCAAGCGCCGTGCCCAACATCAGGCTCACGTCCGAAGTTACCGCCGAGCCGATAGTCGGCGACTTCGTGGCGAATTGCAGCGTTGATGTAACGGACCTCGCGGCGCTTTGCGATGCCTGGCTCAGCAGTCTTGGCGATCCCGAGTGGTATCCCGCGTGTGATATCTCGGAGCCAGCGGACAACATCATAAATGAGCTTGATTTCGCCGAATTCGCCGAGCAGTGGGGCCAAAGCGCCGAGCAGGAGCAATAGCGGGCCTTGACCGAGCGCTATCCGTCGCCAGCCTCTCTTTACTGTAAATTGCCTATTTTACTGTCCGTGTGGTCCTGGTTATGCGGATTCCGGCTGGTTATCATGGATTCCCAGGCGCCGCGTGTCATTTTCAGCGAACGATTCGCTCTGCGTTTACAGCGGGAGCTGCGATCTTGATGGGACGGCCTCCAAACGGGGCTTGAGAAAAAGCCAAAAACGCCAAAAAAAGCGGCTTGACGTGCCGTCAAGGAACTGTATCATTGTGCAAATTGGCGTTCACGGAGTCGCCCGCTTGCTGTAGAAGACGGACAAGGTTTTGTTAGGAGTGCAGAACAATGGAACAAGTAAAGGTCTTCCTGAACGAGAAAGACATCCCCCGGCAATGGTACAACCTGGCGGCGGACCTGCCTACGCCGCTGCTTCCGCCGCTCGGGCCCGATGGCAAACCGGTTTCGCCGGAAATGCTCGCGCCGGTGTTCCCGATGAACCTAATTGAGCAGGAGGTAAGCTCCAAGAGGTGGATAGACATCCCGGAGGAAGTGCTGAACATACTTTATCGCTGGCGGCCTGCGCCGCTGCGAAGGGCGGTATATCTGGAGAAACACCTCGGTACGCCGGCACGGATATACTACAAAGACGAGAGCACCAGCCCGCCCGGAAGCCACAAGCCGAATACAGCCGTTCCCCAGGCCTGGTACAATAAGCAGTTCGGCATTAAGAGACTAACCACAGAGACCGGGGCCGGTCAGTGGGGCAGCGCCCTTGCCTTCGCCTGCAAATTGATAGGGCTCGAATGCAAGGTGTTTATGGTGAGGATCAGTTTTGAGCAAAAGCCGTTCAGAAAAACAATGATGGAGGTCTGGGACGCGAAGTGCATTGCGAGTCCGAGCAGCGAGACGAACGCCGGCAGAAAAGTGCTCAAGGAAATGCCGGATACTCCTGGCAGCCTGGGAATCGCAATCAGCGAGGCAATCGAGGCGGCAGTGACCGACCCAACCGGCCAGACGCGCTACTCTCTGGGGAGCGTGCTCAATCATGTTCTGCTCCATCAGACGATAATAGGGCTGGAGGCGAAGAAGCAGCTCAAGATGGCCGGCGAGAAGATGCCGGACATTGTAATCGGCTGCGCCGGCGGCGGCAGCAACTTTGCGGGCTTGTCGTTCCCGTTTGTCGCGGACAAAATCAACGGGGCGAATATCAAGATCATCCCGGTTGAGCCGACCGCCTGCCCGACGATGACCCGCGGGCCATTTGCGTACGATTTCGGCGACACGGCCTGCACGACGCCGCTGCTGGCTATGCACACGCTGGGTCACGCCTTCATACCGCCCCCGATTCACGCAGGGGGGCTGCGATACCACGGTATGGCGCCGCTCGTCTGCCAGGGGATAGTCGAAGGGCTGCTTGAGCCGAGGGCGTATAATCAGTTGGCGTCCTACGAGGCCGCTCTTATATGGGCCAGAACCGAGGGCTTCATCCCCGCCCCGGAAACAAGCCAGGCTCTTGCTGCGGTTATCGACGAGGCCAAAAAGGCGAAAGAAGAAGGCAAGAAGAAGGTGATCCTGTTCAACTACAGTGGACATGGGCTGATGGACCTTAGCGGTTACGATGCATACCTGTCCGGGAAACTCACCGATTATGAATTGCCCGAAAAGGAGCTCAAGAAGTACATTAAGGACCTTGAGAAGCTGCCCAAGGCGGAAATGAGAAAAACCGGGAAGTGGTAAGACTATTGCTATTGCGTTGAGGTCCGGCGTAGAGTGTGGAAAGAAATCTTGTACAGAGGACACGAGTATTTTTAAGGAGATCAAAATGAAAAAGGGAACTCTGGTAAGTGTGGTATTGTTGTTGGCCGCAGTGAGTTTGGGCTATGCTCAGGAGCCTGGGCCCGGGGGGCTGCATGGATCGGTCGATGTAACATATCTGAGCAAGTACGTCTGGCGCGGGTTTGATATCTACAACGATAAGAGCGCCGTCCAGCCGAGCGTCAATCTGGATCTTGGCGGCGGGGTCGGCGTCAGCGCGATGGGCCACAGGGCTAATTCGAGCGGATATGAAATGACCGGCGAGCGCTGGGACTACTATCTGCACTATTCAAACGCCATCAATCCGGGCGAGAGGAACGCCATCAACTACAGACTGGGTTATGTCTATTACAACTATCCGGACATGAGCAGTCATACCACAGGCAGCATAGACCTGCAGGAGCTTCACGCGATTCTTTCGTTCCCGAATATTCTGCCGGTAAAGGGCCTGGTCCCGACATACGTTCTTGTGAAGCTCTGGCCGTCCAACAGCGGCACGATGGTGGGGACTATGTCTCCTGCAGGCGGGACTGCTTCGGGTTTCGCGCACATCTTCATGCTTGATTACGGTATTCCCGTGCAAGGCATGGGGACAGGCAGCCCCGAACAGGTCATTAACCTGCACTCAGAGGTGGTTTTCAATGATGGGGTCGGACCCAATGGTGCAAACGTCGATCAGGACTGGAGTAACGCGGTCTTTGGCATCTCAACAACCTTTGACCTCGGCGGGAACTTCTCTTTGACTCCGGGCGTTTATCACCAGGTGACAATGGATAAATCCGTCAATCCCGATAAGGACGAGACGTGGGCCAGCATGAGCGCGACGTACAAGTTCTGATGATTTTAGCGATGCGATTTTGTCACTTTGAAAAGGCTGGCCGGATAGACCAGCCTTTCTTATTTCGCAGAGCGGCAAGCACGTTGAGCGATGAAGAATGCTGACGCTGATCAACGCAAACAGGATGGTTCCTGTCATTGGGCCGATCGGCTTAGACTATGTGGCCGGCTCAGCCAGGCGGGCGGGAATCGATGTTGAGCTTCTCGACCTGGCTTTGGTTGAGGAGCCGGCCGAGGCAATCAAGGGACATTTCTTCGAGCATCAGCCGGAGCTTGTCGGCATCTCCTTTCGCAATGTGGATGACTGTTTCTGGCCCAGCGCCGATTGGTTCGTGCCTGAATTGAAAAGGACCATAGAGGCTGTTAAGAGCTTGACCGATGCTCCGGTTGTGCTCGGCGGGGTCGGATTTTCAATCTTTGGCGGGCCGATTCTTGAATATACCGGCGCCGATTTCGGCATACGCGGGGACGGCGAAGCGGCGGTAATTTCGCTTATTCATCAATTACGGGGGGCGAGGGAATTCACGGAGGTTCCCGGCCTGCTCTGGCGGCAGGGCGGGGAAACCCGCGGTAATGCGCCGGCCTGGCCCAGCCCGATTTCGCTGCCAACGGCCCGCGATTCTGTCGATAATCCGGCTTACTTCAACCGTGGGGGGCAGTGCGGACTGGAGACCAAACGCGGGTGCAATCGCAGGTGCATCTACTGCGCCGACCCGCTGGCAAAAGGCGCCGAGCTGAGATTGCGCGACCCCTGCGAAGTCGCCGACGAGGCCGAGTCGTTATTCGCTCAGGGGATAAACGTGCTTCATCTTTGCGACTCGGAGTTCAATATCCCGCGCGGGCACGCGGTGGCGGTCTGCGAGGAATTCAACAGGCGCTCGCTCGGCGAACGCATCGGGTGGTATGCTTATCTGTCGCCGGCACCGTTCGACGAGGATCTGGCTGCGGCGATGGCGCGGGCCGGGTGCGTGGGCATTGATTTTACGGGCGACTCTGCGTGCCCGTCGATGCTGAAAGCCTATCGGCAGCAGCACACCAGAGACGACCTTGTCTGCGCGGTGGCGCTTTGCCGCTCGAACGGGATCGCCGTAATGATAGACCTGCTTCTCGGCGGACCCGGCGAGACCGCGCAGACGGCGAAAGAGACAATCGACTTTATCAAGAAAATCAATCCCGACTGCGCCGGCGCGGCGCTGGGCGTAAGGATTTACCCCGGTACCGCTATGGAAGCAATCGTCGCCCGGCAGCTCAGGAAGGGCGAATATGCCGGCATACGCCGGAAGTACAATGGAGCAATCGACCTGCTCAAGCCGACCTTCTACATATCGCCCGGCTTAGGCGAGAACCCGGCTGAGGTGGTCAGAGATTTGATTGGCGGCGACCGGAGGTTCTTCGAGCCTGCGCTGGAGACGGATTTGGAGCGTAGCGACGCCGGCCCGGATAACTACAACTACAACCAGAACCTTCCGCTGATTGAGGCCATCGGCAAGGGGGCGCGCGGAGCATACTGGGACATCCTGCGACGGCTCCGAGACGCCTGATGCCCGGCCCAGGGAGGCAGCCACAGCAACAGACCATCGTAGTTATCAGGAACAACTGTTTGACGATGTCGAGCCCCGGTGGATTGAAGTTGATATAAAGCGGATTCGTGTCGAGCGGTGTCTTGAGTTTGGGGGTCCGTGGCTGGCAGGACAACTGCTGGATAGATTAGGGCTGGTATCTGCTCTTAACGAGCTTTTGCCCGAGGGCCAGGAGCAGATTCCATGGTCGCTGATGGCGTTGGTGCTGGTCATAGCCCGCTTCTGTGACCCGTCCAGTGAGCTGTATATAGCCGAGCACTTATATAAGCGGACCGCCCTTTATGACTTGCCGGGTATCCCGCCGGAGAAGGTCAATGATGATAGGTTGTATCGCGCCCTGGACAAGCTATTGCCTCATAAAGCTGGCATAGAGACGTATTTGAAGCAGCGGCTGGGCCAGTTGTTTGACCTCGAATACGACCTGTTGCTATACGATGTTACTTCGACCTACTTTGAAGGACTGGCTGCGGGTAATGCTCTGGCGCAGTATGGTTACTCTCGTGACAAGCGAAGTGATTGCAAGCAGGTTTGTATTGCCCTGGTGGTTAGTCGGTGCGGGATGCCTTTGGGTTATGAGGTGTTTGCCGGCAATCGGGCGGATGTAAGTACGGTGGAGGAGATTGTCGAGACGATGGAGGGCCGTTATGGGCGGGCTAATCGGATTTGGGTGATGGATCGGGGAATGGTCTGTGAGGACAACATTGAGTATCTAAAACAAGGCTGTCGTCGCTACATTGTGGGGACGCCGAAGTCGCTTCTGAGACGGTATGAGCAGGCATTATTGAAGGACGACTGGCAGCAGGTGCACGAGGGCCTTGCGATCAAGACGTGTTCATCCCCCGATGGTGATGAGGTGTTTATCCTGTGTCGCAGCGAAGACCGTCGGCAGAAGGAGAAGGCTATTCACCAGCGGTTTGAGAAGCGACTTGAAGAAGGACTCATAAGCATCGAGCAAAGCTGTGCTGTGCGAAAGCAAAAGCTGGTGACGATTGCCAAGCGTCTGGGACGATTGCTGGGGCGTTACAGCCGGGCGGCTGGTTTATTCAAGACGGATGTGATCCAGGGCACAGATGGGGGAGCGAGCCTGGTCTGGGAGAAGATAGAGGCCTGGCGAGATTGGGCCACTCTGAGCGAAGGTTGCTATCTATTGCGCACCAATATCACAGACTGGAGCGGCGAGGATTTGTGGAAGTCGTACATGCAATTGACGGATGCGGAGGCCGCGTTTCGGATACACAAGAGTGATTTGCGGATTCGGCCAATTTGGCATCAGCGTCAGGATCGAGTAGAGGCTCATATTCTGGTCTGCTTTTTGGCCTATGTGTTGTGGAAAACGTTGGGTCAGATGTGTCAACAAAAGGGTCTTGGGGACGAGCCGCGGCGGGTGATAGACGAGCTGTCACAGATTCGGATGGTAGATGTGGTGTTGCCGACACGGTCTGGCATTGAGATTCGCCGGCGGTGTATCTCCCAACCTACTGAACACCAGGCCATCTTGTTGCAGCACTTGGGCTTGAATCTACCGACCCACTTACCTGTAGCCGAACAGAAGATGAACCAGATGTAGTGAAAACTTTCTGGGTTTTTCACCCAAAACCAAAGATTTTACGCCCAAAGTGCGGAAGCTGGGTTAGCGTGCTGTATTCTCATGCGAGAAAAAGCGGGTGCTGTCTCGCGAGCGGGTCCGATTCAATAGACCAGAGCGGCGGCTTCTTCGGAATTGAGGGCGCGGTTGTAGATGCGAATGTCGTCGATGAGGCCGTGGAAGAAAGTCCCTTCGGTGAGCCTGTTTGCGGCGCCAAAGTACAGAGGCCCGGTTGCGCTTATCAATCCGGCCTGGGCCGTAGCATCTCTCTTGACCTCTGCGCCATCGACGTAAAGGTATCTAAACGAGCTGTCCCATACCAAACCTATGTGATGCCAGGCGCCGTCGGTGATTACGAAATCCGAGACCAGCGGTGGGCTGCTGCGTCCGGGGGCCCTCAGATCGGTCATAAGTTTGCCGGCTGACAGGTCCGCAGCGAGCCAGCTTCTGCCGATTCCGGCGCCATTGGTTTGAGAGATGACCACTTGCCCGGGTGCGCCCGGCTTAATCCAGGCAAATGCACTGAAGGGTCCGCCGGCCGGATCCAGGGTGAATTCGGTGCTGATATAGTCATCGATCCCGTCGAGTTCAATTGCTCCGGCTGCGTGACCGCCGGTGGGCTTCCAGGTTGGAGAGCCGTGGAGGGCGCCGTTGTTGCCTGCGATGCTCTCTTCGGCCGTCAGCCCGGAGGATTCGTCGAGCTTGAAATGGGCGGCCAGACCTTCGTCGAGGGTCGGAGGCGCGACGCTTCGTGTCCAATTCTCGGCCAGGAGCGCCACATCGAGCCAGTTTGTGGCATTGTCTTGATGGATGTCACCGGGGAGCATAGGTCCGGTTTCGAGCCATGTTTTGGCGAGGAAGGCAAAATCGATGGCATCGACTCTGCAATTCCTGTTGATGTCACCATCGAGAAGAAGGCCTTCGTCGAGACCGAGCCGTCCGCAGGGCGCCAGGAAGGATTGGCCGCCGAGGTGGCAGAGGCGGACAACATCTTGTTCGGTCAGGGCAAGATCAAAGATGACGACATCGTCAATCAGGCCCTGGAAGTAGCGATTCGCTCCGTCGTTGAACGCGGCCATCCTGACGTTGTCACCTTCAGCGGTGTCTATCTGCTGCGGATAGACGCTGCCCGGCGTTTCAGGGCGTCCATCCACATAAAGGCGGACCTCGCCGACAGCGGGGCTGCCGTCATTCTGGAGGACAGCGGCGATGTGATGCCAGTTGCCGTCGGTAACGCTGGTAGCGCCGAAGATAAAGCCGTCCTTGACATATATGCCGCAGGCGCCTCCCATAGGCCCTGTTATGAGGGACCATTTTCTCCCTGTGGCCTCGGCGCCCCAGGAGACGATGTCTTGGAAGGTGTCGAAGTTTGTTTTGACCCAGGCGGCGACGGTGCGCGAGTCCGGGCCGGTTATACCCTTGTAGCCGGCTGTCTCAACGTAATCATCGACGCCGTCAAACAATAGTGCCCCGCCTATTTTGCCGCCGGCGGGCTGCCAAACCGGGCCGCCATACAATGTCCCGTGGTGTCCGTTGCCCGAGCTGTCGGCGGCAGTGGCGCCTGAGGTCTCGTCGAGCTTGAAGCAGGCCTCGATGTGCCAGTTTTGCGGCCCGGCGCCGCCAGAGCTCATGCAGACTATATGCCCGTTGAGGTCGTACTGGGGAAATGCGGTCGAGCCCTCGTAGTACTGGCCGCCGGCGTAAACGTTTTTGGTGACATGGTAGATGTTCATCCCCTCGCCGTCGCGCCAGGCCTTGAGCATATATGTTCGTCCCGGCACGACGGGGTTGTCGTTGACGCCCCAGAAAGCCTCCCAGCCGAAGGGCCATCGGAACGGCACTGAGGTCACCGGGCCCACCGGCTCAAGACCGGGGAAGGTGACAATCTGGAGCTTCCAGTCGAGCAGGTTATTACCGCCGATTATGCCCTGGACGCGGGCCGCGACGACGCGGTTGGCTGTCGCCACGAACGTCTGGCCGAAATACGATGACGCGCTCTGCCAGTTGCCCCAGTATGATTGGTCGGACCAGTAATCCGTGTAGTCAACTCCGTTGTACGCCAGGCTCTTGGTGTAGGGCGCGTCATTATCCTGGGCGGCAGGCGCCCGTTCGTTCCACGTTCCGAGGAGGTCCAGGTCAAATTCACCGCGATTTGATGCATCCGTCTTGTAGAGAAAGCCGACCTCGAAGGAATAATGGCCCCAACATTCAGGACGCTGCGCCGTCATCAGGCGGGTGGCATCACTGGTCGAACCGTGGGCATCAACGCAAACCAGGTCGTAGTCGTTCAGATTCAATGGTATCTCGGCCCGGCCGTCGCCGTCGGTTGCCCCCATAAGCACGTTCCACGTTGTCTTCAACTGGATGCTTGGGAGGGCACTGCCGTTTTCATCCCAGACCCAGACTCTGCAGACGTGGCCTCCGATACAGCCCAAACCGGCACTGTTCTCCCAGGCGGGTAGCTGGCGCTGAAAGGCCAATGCAAAGTGGCCGGCATAACAAACCATCGGCGTGACGGCGGCAAGCAGCACGGCGGCGAACATCGCCGCGGCGAATCCGGATGTCTTTGTCATCCCAACCTCCTTCTGTTATCGTGTGAAGAGCCAAGTCCGAAAGGCCCGCCCGTACCTGCGTGGGACATCATAGTACATATATGATACCAGAACCGCCCGGCAAATTCAACGCAAATCGCAGCCAGGGAGGACCCCGGCCTTCGTTTTTGGTTGACGCGGCATGGGCGGAGTATTAATCTGCCGATATGCTGAAGGTCGCTACGTGTCAGTTTGCGGTAGGGCGCTCGATAGAGCGGAACTCGCGGGCGATCCGCCGGTTTATGCGCGAGGCCGGCGCGGCCGGGGCCGATATTGTGCACTTCTCTGAGTGCGCGCTGAGCGGGTACGTGGGTACGGACTTTCCCAGCTTCAAGGGATACGATTGGGACCTGCTCAAGAGCGAGACTCAGAAAGTCATGTCGCTGGCGGGCGAGCTTGGCTTGTGGGTGGTGCTGGGCAGCACGCACAGACTGACCGAGCCGAACAAGCCGCACAATAGCCTGTACCTGATTAGTCCTAAGGGCAGGATTGTTGACAGGTACGACAAGCGGTTCTGCACGCCGGGGGATATACGTCGGCTGACGCCGGGCAACAGGTTTGTGAATTTCAAGGTTAAAGGGGTGAAGTGTTCACTGCTTATATGTTTTGATTTGCGATTCCCAGAGCTATATCGGGAGCTCTACAAACAGGGCGTGAATCTGATCCTGCAGTCGTTTTACAACGCAAAGCAGACCGGGCCGAGCGTGCATACGCATATTATGCGGCAGACGATGCAGTGTCACGCGGCGACGAACTATTTCTGGGCGAGCATGTCGAATTCGAGCGGGTATTATGCGCCGTACCCGTCGTGCTTTATTCAGCCGGACGGGGTGATAGTCAGCCGGCTCAGGTGCAATCGGGCGGGGATGATGGTGAACGCCGTCGATTTGAACAGGAAATTCTACGACCCGATGAAGAAATTCAGGGATACGGCGATTAGCGGGATGCTCAGCAACGGCCCATCCGCCGGCGAGGACCCACGCTCAAAGGACACGATAAGTCTTTAGAGAGCGGAAAGTGAGAATTCACGACAAATTTGCTTTGAGCAGACGCGGCGAATGTGTATAATTACAGAAGAAATACACATTACGGAGATTTCGCTATGAGAACGAACGTTGTGCTTGATGATGATTTGGTGAGGTCGGCCCTGAGTCTTTCTGGTTTCAAGACCAAGAAGAAGGCCATTGAGGAGGGACTGAGACTACTAATCAGAGTAAACCGCCAGCAGAAAATCAAGGCCTGCCGGGGCAGACTAAAGTGGACAGGCGACCTAGGCAAAATGAGAACCGACAAATGGTAGTAGTGGATTCTTCAGTCTGGGTCGATTACTTCAATGGAAAGGTCACAAAGCAGACGGATATTCTGGATTCTCTGTTCGGCAACAAATTGGTTGTTATCGGGGGCATTATTCTGACGGAGGTTCTCCAGGGATTCCATAGCGACACGGACTTCAGGAAGGCGAAGAGACTCCTTGACTCGCTTATTTTCAAGCCAATGCTCGGGAAGGAGCTGGCAGTCAAGAGCGCTGAGAACTACCGTCATTTGAGGAAGAAGGGCTTTAGCGTCAGAAAGACAATAGACGTCGTCATCGCCACTTTTTGCATTTCAAGCAACCTGCCGTTGCTGCACGACGACAGGGATTTTGAGCCTATGGAGAAACACCTGAATCTCAAGGTGGTAAAATGAGAAACGCCTGGAGCAGGACTGCCGGCCAAACGAAGAATGATAACGAATAAGGACAAGCTGAACGAGTTTGAGCGCGAGCTGGCCCGCAAAGAGAATCTCTCTCACAAAGAGGCCCTGGCTGTATATGATATGCTGTACAAGGAGGCCGTTGCGCTGGGCGCCATCAGCCACGAGAATATCTGGGACGGGTTTGAAGTCGATTTGCGAATCGCCAGAGCGATGGGTAGGTTGAAGCGTGGTCGAGAAACTGATAAGAAAAATAGCCGAAAGGTTAGACGCAGATAAGATTCCCTATATGGTTATCGGCGGTCAGGCGGTGCTCGTATATGGCAGGCCGCGATTGACGCGCGACATTGACATAACATTAGGGATAGACGCAGGCGATTTTGCGATCTTTGAAAAGGCGTGCAAAAAATTAAAGTTGAAGATGCTTCCTGAAAAGCCGGAGGACTTTGCCAGAGAAACAAGGGTGCTGCCTGCAGAGGAGCCTAAATCACGAATCCGTGTGGATTTTGTCTTCTCTTTCAGCGAATACGAAAGACAAGCGCTCGAGCGAACAAGGCAGGTTAAAATAGACAGCTACCCCGTGAAGTTTGCGTCCCGCGAAGATGTGATTATTCACAAAATGGTTGCGGGCAGAGCCATCGACGAGGAGGACGTGAAGAGCATTTTGACCAAAAACAAAAGCTCGCTTGACATCAAATACGTCAGGCGATGGCTTTCGCAGTTCAGCAGGACTCCCGAGCACAAAGGGGTGTTACGGAAGTTCAATAATCTGCTGAAACAATGAGAAGGAAACAGTAACTACCATCTATTCTACGGAAATGGGCTGATATGAAATTTAACACCATTACGGCGCCGCGGGGGTTTCTGGCGGCGGGGGTCGCTTGCGGGATTAAGAAGTCGGGCAATTCGGATTTGGGGTTGATTGTCTGTCCGACGGGGGCGAAGGCGGCGGCGGTCTTTACGACTAACAAGGTCGTATCGGCGGCGGTAGAGGTCTGCAGGCGGCACGTCAGGAACGCCGAGATTCAGGCGGTGGTGGTGAATTCGGGCTGCGCCAATACGTGCACGGGGCAAAAGGGCATCGACAACGCGATCAAGATGTGTGCGGCCACGGCGGAGCAGATTGAGGCTGAGCCGGGGAATGTGCTGGTTGCCTCGACGGGCATTATCGGCGTGCAGTTGCCGATGAAGAAGGTCATCGCGGGGATTCACAAGGCGGCGGCGAAGCTCTCGGCCTCGGCGGCGGCGGGACTCGACTTTGTGACCGCGATAATGACTACGGACACCCGGCCCAAGCAGGCTGTCCGCAAGCTCGATATATCCGGCGTCGAGGTGACGATAGCCGGGACGATCAAGGGGGCGGGGATGATTGGGCCGAATATGGCGACTACGCTGTCGTTTATTACAACGGATGCAGCGATAAGCAAGCCCCTATTGACAGCGGCGTTGAAGCGGGCTGTAGGCGATTCATTGAACAAGCTGACGGTTGACGGGCATCAGAGCACAAACGATACGTGTATGATTCTGGCATCCGGGCTGGCGGGGAATCGGCCGATAGTAAGCCGGCGCCCGCGATACAAGAGATTTGCGAAGGTATTGGCCGGACTGTGCGATGATTTGGCCCGGCAGATGGCTCACGACGCCGAAGGGGCGACGCGGATATTCAAGGTCGTTGTAAAAGGTGCGGCCACGAAAGCGGATGCGGCCAGGGCGGCGCGGGCGGTGGCCGACTATCCTCTGGTCAAATGCGCTGTGCACGGCGGAGACCCTAACTGGGGCAGGATAATCTGCGCGGTCGGCTCGGCGGGCGTGAAGCTCAATCCCGGTAAGCTCTCCTGCAAACTGGACGATATAGCCGTCTTTAAGAACGGGGCCCCGAGGAAATTCGATGCGAAGAAGGCGAGCAGGGTTGTTTCGCAGAAGGAGCATACGATTAGCGTGGATTTGGGGGCGGGCGGGGCGAGCGATTTCTGCTACGGGTGCGATTTGAGCGCAGAATACGTGAAGATCAACGCCGAATACCACACTTAGAACCTCAGAATTGCCAGATTCCGGCGGGCAAATCCGCTTTTCAACTTCGCAATTTTTGCAATAAAACAGTTGTAAAAGCTCCTCGCTCAGTTATACTACACCTTTTTATTTTGGTCGAAGCTGTGGTGGATATAGTTGGATTCGAAAGGAGTGAAGAACGTGAAGACTTTTGGAAATCTGGCTGGAGTTTCAGTGGCGACGTTTGGTCTTTGTGGCGTGGCGGCAGCGGCTGAAGGAGCCGCAACTGCCGGGGCGGGCGGCACGCCGTTGGGCTGGTGGATTGCGCCGTTGTCCTCGGCGGCGGCGCTGGTCTTTGCTTACATCTTCTACAAGCAGATGATCAGTGCGCCAAAAGGCAACGAGACTATGGAAGAGATAGCCTCGTATGTGCGTGAAGGGGCATACGCGTATCTGTTCAGGCAGTACAGCGTCGTGGCAGTGGCTTTTGTCGTATTGAGCGTGATTTTTGGCGCGCTGGCGTACTACGGTATTCAGAATCCTTTTGTGCCGGTGGCCTTTCTGACGGGCGGATTTTTCAGCGGTCTGTGCGGCTTCCTGGGGATGAAGACCGCCACCAATGCATCGAGCAGAACCGCACAGGGGGCAACGGTCAGTCTCAACAGGGCGCTGCAGGTTGCGTTCCGATCTGGTTCTGTTATGGGCCTTGTCGTTGTGGGCTTCGGCCTGCTCGACATCTCGCTGTGGTATTTGATTTTGGACAAATTGGTTTATACCGCCGACCACATGGCCAATGGTCTTAACCTCTTTGGCATAACGCTGGTGCAGGCGGGAATGAATCCCGAAAGCAGGCTGGCTGAAATCACAACAACGATGATTACGTTCGGGATGGGTGCCTCGACGCAGGCGCTATTCGCCCGCGTGGGCGGCGGCATCTTCACCAAGTCGGCGGATGTCGGAGCAGACCTTGTCGGCAAGGTCGAGGCCGGCATCCCTGAAGACGACCCGCGGAACCCGGCAACAATCGCCGATAACGTCGGCGATAACGTCGGCGACGTGGCGGGTATGGGCGCAGACCTCTACGAAAGTTACTGTGGCTCGATTCTGGCAACGGCGGCGCTCGGAGCGGCGCTGCCGATGGCGGTGTTGTCGCAGTACGAGATGGACCCGCTCAAGGCGGTGCTTTCACCGATGATTGTGGCGGGCATCGGCACGGTCCTGTCAATCATGGGCATATACCTCGTTCGATGCAAAGAAGATGCGTCCCAGAAGAATTTGCTGCGGGCACTGCTGACGGGGACGTTGAGCAGCTCGCTGCTGATCCTGGTGGCGGTTATTGGATTGGTGCTGGCGGGGTGGATAAGCTGGGGCATCTTCGGCTCGGTGGTCTCGGGCCTGATCGCGGGGGTGCTGATAGGTCAGTTCACGGAATACTACACGTCCGACACGTATTCGCCCACCAGGGGCATCGCGGACCAGGCGCCGATGGGTGCGGCGACCCTGCTTATCGACGGTTTCGCGACGGGTATGTATTCTTCCGGGCTGCCGACGCTGGCAATAGCGGCGGCTATACTGTGCTCGTTTGGTTTTGCGGGCGGTTTCACTAATATGGCGATGGGTCTTTATGGTATCGGTTTCTCGGCGGTCGGTATGCTGGCGACGTTGGGTATTACCCTTGCGACCGATGCTTATGGGCCTATTGCCGACAATGCCGGCGGCAATGCGGAGATGAGTCATTTAGGGCCGGAAATCCGCAAGAGAACGGATGCCCTCGATTCTCTGGGCAATACGACGGCAGCCACGGGCAAGGGTTTTGCAATCGGTTCGGCTGCGTTGACCGCGTTGGCGCTTCTGGCGGCATATATCGAGGAGGTGCGCATCTGGATAGGCAGAATGGCGGTGAAGTCTGCAGAGGGGATATATCAGGTTGGGAACGTTGCATTCTATATTGACCAGGTGGCCGATAAGGCCAAGGATAGTTTTGCCGTGTTGACGGCGAAGGCGCAGGCAGCGGGCGCGGCCCTGCCCGTGTTGCTGAACGTCAAGGGCGCATCGCTGACCGACTTCGTTTCGGCTTATGCCTTGAACATTCTCAACCCGAAACTCATTGCAGGCTTGTTCATCGGGTGCATGATGGCATTTGTGTTTGTGGCGATGGCGATGAAGGCGGTGGGGCGAGCCGCGGGCAAAATGGTCAACGAGGTCCGGCGGCAATTCCGGGAAAAGCCGGGCATTATGGCCGGCACCGAGAAACCCAGTTACAAGGAGTGTGTGGCTATCGCAACTGCCAGCGCTCAGAGGGAGATGATACTGCCGGCAAGTATGGCGATTATTGTGCCGGTGGCGACAGGCTTGGTGTTGGGCGTGGAAGGCGTTATGGGGTTGCTGACCGGGGCTATGGCGTGCGGGTTTGTGCTGGCAGTGACGCTCAATAATGCCGGCGGCGCATGGGACAACGCCAAGAAGTACATCGAAAAGGGCGCGCACGGCGGCAAAGGCTCGCCGGCCCACAAGGCGGCGGTCGTGGGTGATACGGTCGGCGATCCGTTCAAGGATACTTCAGGTCCGAGTATGAATATTCTAATCAAGCTGATGTGTATGGTCAGCGTGGTATTCTCGGGTGTCGTTGTCAAGTATGGGTCCGTGATTTCCGACTGGCTTGGAATGAGCAAATAAGCGAGTCTGCCTTTGGTGAGGTGGTGCAAGATGCGGCTGTTTGCTGTGGGCCTGCGTGGTTGACATAAAGGGTTTATAGATGTAGTCTATCGGGGCGGCCAAATAGGCTGCCCCTTTCTATTTGAGTTGAGGTCTTGGAATTTGACGAAGCGTGACGATTCTGAAGCAGAGGTATTCGCCCTGGCCGCTGCGAGGCTGGCGGCGGAGCGGCATTGCACCAACATCGTGGTCCTGGATTTGAAGGGCAAATCGCCGGCCACTGATTATTTCGTAATCGTCACCGGCACGAGCAATAGGCAGATGCGCTCGGTGGCCGATGAAATTTCCGACGAGGCCAGGCAGCGGGGACTGCAGCGTTTCGGCAGGGCAGGGTACGAGCAGGGGCGATGGATCCTGCTGGACTATATCGACGTGGTAATACATATCTTCGACGCCGAGTTCCGTGACTACTACGACCTCGAATTGCTCTGGGGCGATGCAAAAAGATTGACTATTGATGATTGAATGAAGCTGGTTATCGACATACTTGAAGAACGGGTGTCTGCTGCGATGGCGGCGGTTGCGGGCGTTGAGGACTGTGCGGCGATAGTGCGGCCCGCGGCGGACCCTAAATTCGGGGATTATCAGGTCAACGGGGTGATGCCGCTGGCGAAGAAGCTCAAAGCCAATCCCCACAAGTTGGCTGAGGAGGTCGTCAAGAAGCTCGATCTAAGTGATATGTGTGAGCCGCCGGAGGTGGCTGGGCCGGGCTTTATCAACCTGCGATTGAAGCCTGATTTCATAGCCGGCAGACTGCTCGATGTGAGTGAAGATGCCGGGAGTCTTGCCGTCGATAAGGCGGCGGAGCCAAAGACCATCGTCGTGGATTTCTCCAGCCCGAACATTGCCAAGCAGATGCACGTCGGCCACCTTCGGAGCACCATCATCGGCGACTGTATCTGCCGGATGCTTGAATTCCTCGGCCACAAGGTCATCCGCCAAAATCACATCGGAGACTGGGGCACACAGTTTGGAATGTTGATTGAATATCTGGAGCGTCTGGGGCGCGAAGGTCTTACCGATCCGGAGCACGAACTCGGTCCCATCACGAATCTGGAACTACTTTATAAGTCTGCTCAACAGCAGTTCCAGAACGACCCCACCTTCGCCGAAGCTGCGAGAGGGCACGTTGCCAACCTTCATAAAGGCGACCTACACACGCTGGCTATCTGGAAATACATTGTTGAGCAGTCCCTATTGGACTGCCAAGAATTGTATGAGCAGTTGAGGGTAACACTCACGCGCAAAGATGTTCGTGGGGAGAGCGACTACAATCGGTACTTGGCGCGTGTTGTCAAGGACCTGAAGAAACAGGGACTCGCGAAGGAATCTGACGGTGCGGTATGCGTTTTCCCGCCGGGGTTTAAGAATAAGGAGGGGGAGGCGCTGCCGTTTATTATTCAGAAGTCTGATGGGGCGTATTTGTATGCGACGACGGATTTGGCGGCGCTGCGATACCGGGTGAATGAGCTAAAGGCCGATGCGATTGTCTATGTTACCGATGCGAGGCAGAAGCTACACTTTGAGATGCTCTTTGCAGTTGCGCGGATGGCGGGCTGGGATATAAGACAGGAGACAGGAGACAGAAGACAGGAGACAGAAGATAGAAGACAGAAGACAGAGTTGGTTCATGTTATGTTCGGCAGTATCTTAGGCGACGACGGCTCGCCGCTAAAGACACGGTCCGGCGAGAACGTGAAGTTGAAAGAGCTGCTCGATGAAGCGGTGGAGCGGGCCAAGGCGGTTGTCGAAGAGAAGAACCTGGAACTTTCGGCGGCGAAGAAGGAGGAAATTGCAAATGCGGTCGGAATCGGCGCGGTCAAGTACGCCGATTATTCCAACAACCGGACGAGCGACTACGTTTTTAGCTTCGATAAGATGCTGGCGATGGAGGGCAATACGGCCCCGTATATGCAGTACGCATACGCGCGGATAAAATCAATCGAGCGCAAGGCGCAGAGCAGAGATGTAGATGTCCAGACCGAGCTTGCGGGCGTAAAGGCGCTTAGCCTGACCGACCCCGCTGAGCTGGATTTGGCCAAATACCTGCTTCGCTACGCCGAGGCGATTCAAGCCGCCGTCGCCGATTACAGGCCGAATTACCTGACGAGTTATCTGTACGAACTGGCGCAGAAATTCAGCGTGTTTTATACGAGTTGCCCGGTCTTGGGGGCAGGCCCGGACAAAAGACCGACACGGCTATTGCTGTGCGATTTAACTGCGAGGACCATCCGCCACGGGCTGAGTGAACTTTTGGGTATTGCAGTTGTCGAGCAGATGTAATCTACAGTTCATTGTTCGTTGTTCATCATTGTTCATAGTTCGTTGTTCGTAGCTTCTTGATGGACTGTGAAGGCAGTACGATGAACACAAGAGGGTGTTATTGATGAAAATCGTGCAGATGGACTTTAGCGTAAGCACTCACAACCGCTGCCAGATGATTGATATCACCGGGCAGGTCGGCTCGGTGGTGGCCGAATCCGGTATCGAAAACGGGGATGCAATCATTTATTGCCCCCACACGACGGCGGCGATCACCATAAACGAGAACGCCGATCTAACTGTTCCACAGGATATACTGCTGACCTTGGGGGAGCTGGCGCCACATTCCAATCCCGGTTATCGGCATTTCGAGGGCAATTCGGATGCCCACTGCAAGAGCACTCTGGTCGGGTGCAGCGAGCAGGTGCTGATAAAGGATGGGGCGCTGGTTCTCGGCTCCTGGCAGGGCATATTCTTCTGTGAATTCGACGGCCCGCGAAGCCGCAGAGTTATAGTCCAGGTACGGGGTCAGTGATTCCTACAATAGCTTGCTGCACTGGAGCACAGGTCAATATGGGGGACAGGTCCGGCAAAAAGATTTCTGCCAACGTCCTTTTGCTCAGTGCCGTTAGTTTCCTCAACGACCTGAGCAGTGAAATAATAATGCCTGTTTTGCCGATGTTTCTTGAATCGCTGGGCGCCGGTGGCAAGATAATCGGTCTTGTGGGGGGTTTGCGGGACGGCATCTCAAATATTCTGAAGGTTTTTTGCGGATATTGGTCCGACAAGACTGGTAAACGCAGGATATTCATTTACAGCGGATATTTCATATCGACCATCTTCAAGCTGCTGCTTGCGATCTCAAGGATATGGCAGAGCGCCGTCGTTTTCTCCTGCATGGAAAGGGTGGGCAAGGGTCTGCGAACCGCCGCCAGGGACGCGGTAATAGCCGAGTCGATGGCGGCCGAAAGAGGCAGGGGATTCGGCATTCACAGGTCGCTTGAGACGGCAGGCGCAATCCTGGGCGCCGTTGTGGCCTTTGGTCTGTTTTGGTTTCTGAAGCTCGAATTCAGGCACATCATACTTATCGCCGGGATAATTGGGTTTGCGGCGATTGTCCCGATTAGGTTCGTGTCGGAAAGCGAGGCCCGGCCGCAGAAGATAACGCTGAAGCTCGGCATAGCCGGTCTGCCTGTACGGCTGAAATTGTTTATCCTGGTCTCGGGTGTTTTTGCCCTGGGCAACTTCAGCTACATGTTTTTTGTTATGAAGGCACAGGGCATTTTCTCGGGCAGGCTGTCCGTCGCGGCTCCGATTCTTTTGTACGTGCTTTTCAATGTCGTCTATAGCGCATTGGCCGTGCCGCTGGGCTCTGTTTCGGACAGGATCGGGAGAGAGAAGGTAATCATATTCGGCTACATTTGCTTTTCTGTAACAGCGGCTGGTTTTGCGCTTCTTAGCTCGCTGACGGCATATACGGCTTTGTTCGCCCTTTACGGGGTCGTGCATGCGGCGATCGACGGGAACCAGCGGGCTTATGTGGCGGATTTGGCGCGTGAACATTTGAAGGCCACCGCGATCGGGACATTTCACACCGCCACGGGGCTGGCGGCACTTCCGGGCGGCCTGCTGGCAGGCTTGCTGTGGGAGCGGTTTTCACCGCAGGCAACCTTTATTTATGGGGGTACGTTGGGTCTGCTGGCGGTATTCCTCTTCATCGTATTCGCCCGGCGTTTCCGAGCAGTTGACACAAGTCGGGGCTAATCCCTCAACCGCGCGTATGCAGGTTCGCTCATTAGGCCTGGTTCTCCGCCCGGATGGTCTGCTCAATTAGGCCTCGCCGAGTGAAAATAAAAAGGGCGAGGTGGTGGGACCGGCTGGGGGGGAGACCGGTGAGCCACACTGCCTCGCCGAGGTTTGTACGCTGCCAACAGCAGCGTAATTTCGCTATCTTAAAGAGCAAAAAAGGCAATTCTTGCCCGTATTTGCGCCAAACAAAGAACGAAAGAAACCCACATTGGAGGGGACTTACACCTTACCCCTTCTCATCTTAATATCTAATTATACACGTTGCAACGGTGCAATGCAAGCGAAAAATTGGCTTTTTTCCTTTTTTTTTGCCTCGTCATTGCCATCGAAAACAACAACGAACACACAGCCCACGCGGTTAAATATCGGCAATTTCGGCTGAAATCATAAGCGATAAGTCCTAAAAAATTGGCGCCTTGCGACAATAAGGCAAAATGCCACTCGCCGCCAGGTGGCCGATAGATAGAACGGGCGACTGTTGGAGATATGCACACGGACAACGCCGGGCCGCACTGGTGTGATAAGCGGCACATCCAAGGGTGTTGGGGCGGACGCACCAGGTGCTCTGAACTGTGAAACGCGCGCGTGGCGCAGAAAAAGTGCGTTGAAAGTTGAGCATAGACGGCTTTTGTGCTGGCAAAGTCGTCCGCGGATTGGTATGCTGCCATTCTGTCAAGACTGATTCCAGGGGTTGTCATTGCGAGTAAGCCGAAGGCCTACGCGGCAATCTCAAATCGTTCGACGAGCGGAGATTGCTTCGTCGTTCCACTCATCGCAATGACGGGTGCAGTTTCAATCTTGACAGAGCACTTGTTGCGTCGTTGTTTGCACCTAATCGGTGTTCTTGCTTGGGATCTTGGATGTTTGTGATGTCGAAAATCTCCGAGAGATTGGAGCTGGTGAAGCAGAGGATTAATTCTGCTTGTGCCCGTGCCGGCAGGGATCCCGGCGAGGTGAGACTTGTCGTTGTAACGAAATCCGCAAGCATCGAAGCCGTCAAGGAGGTCATATCTCTTGGTTACACCGAGCTCGGCGAGAACCGCGTTCAGCAGTTGAAGAAGGTCTCGATGCAGGTGGCAAGCTTCGAGGAAACGGGCGGCGGGGAACCCGGTCTTGCCGGAAAAGTCAACTGGCACATGATTGGGCACTTGCAGCGCAACAAGGTTCGACAGGTCCTGCCGGTGGTTTCTCTGATACACTCGGTTGACACGCTCCGACTGGCCGAGGAAATAAGCGCCTCGGGGACGAAGCTCAATATGCGTCCGAAAGTGCTCCTCCAGGTCAACACGTCAAATGAGCCTCAGAAATACGGTGTTCCAGTCGGTGCGGCCACTCATCTGGCCGAACAAATAGGGACGCTGCCGAACCTGGAATTGGCCGGCCTTATGACGATGGCGCCGCTGACGCACAACAAAGCGCTTGTGCGGGCCTGTTTCGTTCGAGCGCGCGAGTTGTTTGTTGAGATGCATGGGGAGAAAATCGTGGGCCCCAAGTTTACCGAGCTTAGTATGGGTATGAGTTCTGACTACGAGGTTGCCGTTGAAGAGGGAGCAACGATCCTTCGTATCGGTTCGGCGGTATTCGCCGGTTAGGAGCGTCCTCGCGGGAATGTGCGGGCGAGGAGGGTGTGAAAGTACAGTTCTGCTGTTTTCTGGCGTGCGGCACCTTGTGGAACCTCTGTCTTTTTGGCCTGTAGGGGCTTTTGTGTGCGAGAGGGTGCAAACGGTTCTGGTCCGAAATCGCACAAAAAAGGCAAAAAACCGCAAAGTCCCCCCTATAACGAGCCGAAATTAGTTAATGCCGGTTCTGCCGGATTGCTGGTTGAACGTCCAATAATTTGACCGGGCAGTGAGCAAGATATGACAAGAGTAGAATCACCAGATGGCGTTGAAATGCTGCGAAGTTTCACTGATGTCCTGTACCTGACGAATCAAGGGCAAGTGCCGCCCGAAATAAGACGGCTGCTGAGGTCCCAGAAGCTCTCTTGCGCCATATTGGGGATAGACAAATACCCTCAGATACGGGATCGGCTTGACCTCGTCGGAACGGTTATCATCGATGTGGAGGGGCTGGATACCTCACAACAGCAAAAACTGGCCCAGATAATCGAGTCGCTTGAGTCGGAGAATATCGGCGTGGTCTTGCTGACTAATCGTCTGGAAATGCCTGTCAGGAGCTTTTCTTTGGCGCCTTCGAAGAGCAGTTTCTCGATAGCCGCCAAGATGGAGTCGGTCTCGATAGATGATCTCTGGGTCCGAATCAGCATGAATCTTGCCTACCGCAAGAAGAGTCATGGAATTACCGTAAAACCGGCAGGGCCGCCGCAGAAAATGCAAAGACTTCACAGGAATACTCTGGCTGAGCAGCTTCATATGACGGAGGCTCTGGTGGATAATCTGGGCGAGCAGCTTCGTCTGGCCGGTCTTGTTCAGCAGGACTTTCTGCCCACCCAGCTGCCTAACACAGAGAGGATACGATGGGCGACGACCTTCCTTCCGGCTGAGTGGGTGTCCGGCGACATATACGATATTGTGCGTATCGACGAAAAGCATATCGGCTTCTATGTCGCTGACGTGGTGGGCCACGGGCTGCCCGCTGCATTGCTGACGATTTTTCTCAAGCAGGCCCTGGTTATGCGTCAGACCGTTGAGAACGATTATCACATATTCCAGCCGACGGATGTTGTCAGAAACCTTAACGTGCGGATGGCGGCACAGAAGCTCTCCGGCTATCAGTTTGCGACGTGCTGCTATTGCCTGCTCGACACTGAGACGCTGGAGCTGACCTACTGCCGTGCGGGACATCCGTATCCGGTTCTTATGAAGCGCGGAGCTGAGCCGGAGCAACTAGAGCTGCGCGGCTCGCTTCTAGGGGTTTTTGACCAGGCCGAGTTTGCCGAGCGGACCATACAGCTTGAGCCGGGGGATAAGCTTCTTGTGTATTCCGACGGGGCGGACCACTTTATAGGTGGTTACAACGACCAGGTTGGCTTTCATTTCAATGAGGAATTCTGCGAATTGAGCAAACTGTCGATCTCTGAGATAATGGATAGATTGACCGCGTTCACACACAATCAGAAGACCGACGTATCCCAGGTTGACGACATAACGGCAGTCGGCCTTGAGATACTTTAGCCGCCAACAAGTGCAGGTTCTCACCCTTCATCGTCTGAATCTATCCCGGTTTTGTGCATTTGCGGGATGAAGATTCGGTCGCTCACATCGGCGTTAGGCGGGAATTCGGTCTCAAACGCCGCTGAAGGGGCGATTTTGCGACTTTGGCGGGCGGCAGAAATTGTTTGCAAAGGCATCTGCGTCGGTTATACTAGCGGGGCTTAATCGATACCCTTTGCATAGAAAGGAAGCGGCAATGGCGGACAAAGATACCGATTTGCAGAGAATAAAGCGACTTATCAAAATAATGAAGGAAAACGAGCTGGTCGAGATTGAGATAAAGCGCGGCGACAGCCAGATCTGTCTGAAGCGTTTTCAGCCTCAGCCTGCCGTGAGCCAGTCCGTCGCCGCCATTCCAATAATTCGCCCCGAATCGGGGATTGCCCCGGCCGGCTCGCGGACCGAAGATACTGCGGGGGCATCGAGCGTGGCTGCGCCGGTCGAGAATCTGGCGGAGATAAAGTCGCCTATCGTAGGTACGTTCTATGCGACGCCAAGCCCGGATTCCGAGCCTTATGTTGAGGTTGGCTCAAGCGTCGAGCCGCAGACGGTCGTTGGCATAATCGAGGCGATGAAGGTGATGAACGAGATAAAGGCCGAGATGAGCGGCACGATTACCGAGGTGCTGGTGAGCAACGGCCAGGCAGTGGAGTACGGCCAGGCGCTCTTTAGAGTCAGGCCGGACTGACCAATTGATTACTCTCTATTGCTTATTGACAAGGCCCGGGTAATTCAGGATTTTAGAGGCAAGAGTCGATAGAAAAAAGTTCACTGCAAAATGCTTTCAAGAATTCTCATAGCTAACCGTGGTGAGATAGCGCTTCGGATAATCCGCGCCTGTCATGAGCTTGGCATCGAGGCCGTTGCGGTTTATTCAGAGGCCGACAAGGATGCTCCCTATCTGCAGCTTGCCGATGAGGCGATTTGTATAGGTCCGCCCGATTGCGCACAGAGTTACCTGAATATCCCTCGCATAATAAGTGCGGCCGAAATTGCGGACGTGGAGGCGATTCATCCCGGTTACGGCTTCCTGGCGGAGAATGCGCACTTTGCCCAGATATGCCGGGACTGCGGCATAACGTTTATAGGTCCCCCGGTTGAGGCGATGCAACTGCTGGGCGATAAGATTGCCGCCCGCAAATTGGCGATGAAGGTATCGGTTCCGGTTGTGCCCGGTTCGGATGGGGCGATCGAGAACGAGTCCGACGCGCTGAAATTAGCCAACAAGATGGGATATCCGGTGATAATAAAGGCAGCTGCCGGCGGCGGGGGGCGCGGTATGAGGGTTGTGCACAATGATATCAGTCTGCGTTCGGCGTTTAGCGCCGCCCGCGGCGAGGCCGAGGCTGCTTTCGGCGACGGCACCGTCTATCTGGAGAAGTTCATTGTTGAGCCGCGGCACGTGGAAGTCCAGGTGATGGCGGACAACGAGGGCAATGCGCTGCATTTCTACGAGCGTGACTGCTCCATTCAACGGCGACATCAGAAAATGATAGAGGAATCGCCTTGCCCGGTCCTTGACAAGCATACGAGAGAGGAGCTTTGTGAAGCTGCGCTGCGAATTATCAAGGAGGCCGGGTACGTCAGCGCCGCTACCGTCGAGTTTCTTCTGGGCCAGAACAAAGAGTTCTATTTTATCGAGGTGAATACGCGGATTCAGGTCGAGCACCCAGTCACTGAAATGGTTACCGGGCACGACTTGATTAAGTGGCAGTTGAAGATAGCGGGCGGCCAGAGCATCAAGATCAGCCAGAGGGATATCAAGCTGACAGGCGCCGCGATTGAGTGCCGGATTAACGCCGAGGACCCGCAGAAGAATTTTGCGTCTTGTCCCGGTACGATCACGAGGTATATTCCACCTGGTGGTCCGGGGGTCCGTGTCGATACGCACGTTTGCCAGGGCTGGACGGTTTCGACGAATTATGATTCGATGATAGCCAAGCTGATTGTTCACCAGGGAACACGGACCGAAGCCATCACGACGATGAGAAGGGCCCTGCAGGAGTTCGTCATCGAGCCGATCAAGACGACGATCCCCGCCTGCTTAGACATTCTTTCGCACAACCTTTTTGTCAAGAACAAGATCGATACCGGTTTCGTTGAGAGGAATTTTTAAGCTCGTGGCTTGTCGTTCGTCGCCCGTGACCCGTGAGGCGAATCGGGATGTGCGACCCCGCTGGCTTCTCTCATTCCCGTAACCGCGGGAATCCACTCCTCTTCCTTGAAACCACCGCACCAAAGCCGACAAGCAATTAGGTGATGCATTCGAGGGGATTATATGGAGTCAACCCAAGTTACGCAGTTGGTAGGCAGGATCGGGTTTTTTGGCAGCGCTAACGCGGATTCTTGGCAAAAGTCTTCACTACATTTGTATGACTTCGTCGATGCGGCGCAGCCGTTGCGGCAGCGTCAGGCCTAATCGGTTCAACAGCACTTTCTGGGCTTCATCGGGTTTGGACACATCAAATCTAATTCAAAGCCCAACATCGATGATTTTACCCCGAAAATTCTTGAAATTATCTTCCAACAGCGTAACTTGGGCTAATAATGTCCCTATGCGCCTTACCTCCCTTCTGGTTGTGGAGAAGTCATCCAGCAGCATTTTCTCTTACTCCTCAAAAGTCGCAGACTCCCAGGTCTTTGCGGAATGTACATCACGCACGATGCAGCACTATACAAGCCCCAAAGCCTCATCCAGGCCGAATATGATGTTCATGTTCTGGATGGCTTGGCCTGAGGCGCCCTTGACCAGGTTATCAATCGCCGAGAAACAGACGATTTTCCCTTTTATCGACCTTACAAAGACATGGCAGTAATTCGTACCTGCAACCTCTTTGACGCCGGGCGCATCGGTCCGCACCCGAACGAACCGCTCAGCCTTGTAGAAATCGTTATACAGCGTCAATAACCGCTCGTTGCCGACGTCCTGCTTCGGCTGGCAATACACAGTCGAGAGAATTCCCCTATCGAAAGGCCCGACGTGCGGCTGGAACAGTATCCTCACATTTTCCCCGGCCACTTCGCTCGCAACCTGCTCCATCTCCGGCGTATGCCGGTGCGTGCCGATACCGTAGGCGAACAGATTCTCATTCATATTCGGAAAATGGAACTTCGCAGACGGGTTCTTGCCCGCCCCCGATGCGCCGGTAACTGAATTGACAACGATGGAGTCCGCCTCAATAAGTCCTTCTTTGAGCAGCGGTGCTATCGCCAGCACCGCTCCCGTGGGAAAACAGCCGGGATTCGCCACCAAATCAGCCCCCGTTATCTGCTCGCGGAATAATTCCGGCAGGCCATACACCGCCCCGGCCAGGTTAGCACTATCGGTATGCTTAACCTGGTAGAACTTCTCATAGACCTCCGTATCCTTGAGCCGATAGTCCGCGCTGAAATCAACGACTTTCAGCCCGGCCTCCAACAGCTTCGGCACAAATCCCATTGAGACCTTATGCGGCAGGCAGCACAGCGCAACGTCCGCCACCCCGCTAATCTCATCCATATCCAACGGCTCAATCTCTAAGTCGCACCGCCCCTTGAACTGCGGAAAAACATCCTCCACCGCGCCGCACTCTTCCGGCAGGGCCGTCAAATACGTAAGCCTGGCCTCACTGTGCCCCAGAATAATCCGTATCGACTCGGCCCCGGTATATCCGCTTGCCCCGATTATCGCTACTCGCACCATATTTTCCGCCCTTATAAAAACAGCCGCCAAGATTGTCTCTTAGCGGCCATTGTAATATTCCAAAACAAGATTTGCAAATCAACGCTTCGAGAACTGGTATCTCTTTCTGGCGCCGCTTTGTCCGGGTTTCTTTCTCTCGACCATTCTCGGGTCACGGGTAAGATGCCCGCCGTCCCGCAGCACCTGAATGAGGCTGTCGTCATACTTCCTCAACGCCCTGGCGATCCCCAACAGCGATGCGCCGGCCTGTCCGGTCGTTCCGCCGCCCTTGACGTTGATAAACACGTCAAACGCCTTCTCCCTGTCAACGGCCTTGAGCGGCGCCACAACAGCGTTTCTGTCCTGCTCTCTCTTGAAGTACTCCCCAAGCTCTTTTTTATTAACCTGCAATTTGCCGCTGCCGGGCTTGATCCGCACACGGGCCACAGAGGTTTTCCTTCTGCCGGTGCCCCAGTAGCACCCGCCCTTGTCGGGTCCTTTCTTGGCCGGCCCCGCGGGCCCCGTGCTGGGTTCCGCTGCCGGCTGCGGTGCCTTGGCCTTCAAGCCCGCCTTGGCCGTAGGATTCTCAGTCTTGGTCTCTGCCATAACTCAATTTCTCTCCGGGTCCGGGCTTAGCAGTCCACTGCCAAGCGCCGCCCTGTCAAAAAAGTTCTATTCTTTCGGGTTTTTGGGCCTGGTGCTCGTGCTCCGGGCCGCGATAAACCTTCATTTTCTTCAGCATTTGTCTGCCGAGCGCGCTCTTCGGCAGCATCCTTCTGACCGCCAGCTCAATCACCTTTTCCGGCTTTTTCGCCATCATAGCGGCAAAACTGACGTACCTGTGTCCGCCGGGGTAGTGCGTGTAATAGTCGTATTCCTTCGTCTTGGCCTTTTTGCCGCCGACTTTCACCTTCTCTGCGTTCACCACAACCACGAAATCGCCCACATCCACGTGCGGCGTATAGATCGGCTTGGTCTTGCCCATCAGTATAGGCGCAATTTTCGCAGCCATTCGGCCCAAAATGGCCCCGTCAGCATCCACAAGCAGCCATTTCTGCTCAACTTCACTCTTTTTCGCCATAAAGCTCTTCATGGAAAAGCTCCTATTTACTATTGAAAGCTCAGTATTCTACCGAATCGGGGAATCCTGTCAAACTATTTCTGCTGCAAAAATTCAGGAATTTGCCCTTCATCTTGTCCGTGACCTCGTGCCACGTAGCGTTGGTACTACGCCCAGCAGTGTAGGCGCCCCGTTTGAAATTGGCTTTGTTTGGCTTTGTTTTGAATAACGTTCGTTGCTCATTGTTCGTTGTTCGTTGGCATAAGCCTTTGTTCTTGCTGTACTTATGTTTATATTGCCCATTTTGACATTGGGTTTGTTTTGCATAATTGACTTATAGCCACTAAGACACGAAGGCACAAAGGAAATAGCCACAGAGAAGGCAGAGAACACAGAGAAATAGTCCATTGATAAGAATGGTGGCTCGGTGGCGATGAATTCGTGGCAAGATAGATAAGTTGAGAATGCAAAGATTGAAGTGCAAAGTGCAAAACTGCTGAATCCGGCCTCGTCGGGATGGGTGATTTAGGTAGAAGACAGAATACAGGAGACAGAATCCAGAAGAGGGATTCCCGATGAGTCGGGATGGCCGGTTTACTGCGACTTCGCTTAAACATTGATCACCTCTATTTTGTTAGATGTATATTATATATCAAAGACTGTTGGGTGTCAAGTTAATTTTTGCCACAGAGAACAAAGAGAACCCGGCGCGGCCTGTGGCCGCAACCAAATCCGAAGCACTAAATCCGAAATCCGAAACAAATTCGAATCACCGAAACTCAAAATTCAAAACAAACCATAACGTCTTATTTTGACGGTGGTTATGGCAGCCGGATTCCAATATCAAGCAGAAAAAACAAGAAGTTGAAGAATTGTAGTACAGAGGTAAGATCAAGTAGATTTTGGCACGAAGACAGGAAGGCACGAAGGGAACCACGGATTACGCGGATTTCGCAGATTATACGGATTTGGGCATAAGAGTATATAAGTGTATGCGTATATACTTATGGAGTGCCATACGAAGTGAGGTTTTGGGGTAAGCAGTTACTTGGTTGCGGATAAGCGGGTTCTTAAACCCAGAGGGCGGAGGGGTCGTGAGGCGTGAAGCGTATCTCGCCGGCGGGTCTGGCCACGAAGACAGAAAGGCACAAAGGGAGCGGGGGATGGCGGAATGTTATGTATAGTTTTGGATACATCGTAGAACTTCGGGCGGGGGTATTGAAATGAGGAGATTCAACGGAGATTTGCTGGGGTACTGGCGATTGCTGCGGCTCGGCGCTTTGGCGGGTGCGTGCGCCGCGAGGGGGACGGGAGCAGCAAATCCAAAGCACGATCCTTCGACGGGTCGGACAATCTCACCGCAGGCAAGCTCAGGACACGCTGACACGAAGGGAATCGCGGATCCGTTCGACAAGCTCAGGACGGGTTTCGGAGATTCCTCGGATTCGGGGCACCAAGACACAAAGAGTTCAGGTTCTGGTTAGACACGGATTCACACTGATTGACACTGCTTTAGAATTAACCGCAAAAAAGTAGGGGAAGTCCGGCGATTCTACGAGCGCAAACTGACCGTGAGAGGGGTTGTGGGAGATTGTGTGGGGTGATAGAAGAAGGGCTGCAAGCGGAAGGCTCACAGCCCCATCACAAACTACTTATTCGCAGACAAATCTATGCTTGCCTGCGTCTACGCAACAAGGCCATGCCACCAAAGCCGAGGAGCAGGAGCGTGGCTGGTTCAGGGACAAGAATAAGTCTAGACAGACGATCATGAATCCAGAATTCATTTGCAAAAAGCTCCCCACTGGCTAATTGGCCAGTAAGTAAACCGTTGCAGTTGGCACCGGGACAACTATATTCACCAAAAAGCACAGGATTGCCATCAATAGCGAAGTTTGAGCCTGACACAATGAGCCGACCATAACCCCACATTTCAAAATCCTTTTGTACTTGGCCCCCTGAGTAGAGAACTGTGCTGGCACCACACGCTTGTAAATACCCATCTATATTTCCACCAGTTACTGTGACTAGGCTATTCCCCCACGCACTTAGAGAGCTGCGCACGATTCCTCCTGAAACATTAAGACGGCCGCCATCTCTTACACGAAGATGGCCAGAGATATTTCCTCCTGTAACCAAATTTACTATTGTGCCCAAATCAACAAGAACATCACCATTAATTTGGTAGTAGATATTGTGGATTTGTCCATCGTTGAACTCAATCAAAGCCGCCGTTGACGGTGAAGCGCAAACGACCAAGACTATCACAACCGCCGGAATTTCTACGATTCTGCTTTTCATCATTTCCGCTCCTTATTGCAGCGCTTTCTCAGTAATCCCATGCCGCCAAAGCCGAGCAGCAAGAGCGTGGCGGGTTCGGGGATTGTTGCAACCCAAGCCTCGGTGTAGCCGCCGGGATTGTATCCATGACGAACAATCGTCAAACCATCGGGGGAAATTGCCAATGCTTCAGTTAACGTCCAGCCACTCACGTTTAGGCCGTGGTCGTTAACCAGCACATCTTTCAAGTTTTGCATGCCATTGGTAGTATCCCAGATGAAAGCTTCGGTACTCCCTACGAAGTTTACCCAGCCATATCCCACCACAACTGAGCCGTCGGCAGATACGTCGAACGCTCCGCTGGCGAAGCTTCCGCCAGGTAGGTCTCCCAAGCCGAGCATCCCACCGGCCCGCGTCCACCGGTAGGCTTCTGAACCCGCCGCGGAATTACGTTCTCCCACGACGATGTTGCCGTTCTGAGAAATGGCAAACGGCGCATTGACAACGTCCCCAATCGGTTCGAGACTAACCAGCGCTGCCAAAGAGAGTGCGGTCCAGCCAAACATCTGGGGCACCACGGCGGGGATGAACGTATACTCGCTTCCCATCGTTCCGCCTCCAAGAAAGAAACTTCTTCAGGGTTGCCCTCCCGACAAGGTTGGCAGTCTGTGGGGTCGCTTTCCCACTTCCTCCATGCTTGCTAATCACTGTAGCATATAGGAAAGACAATGTCAACGGAAAAGTCCGGTAAAGCGCCCAATCAAGCCCGAAAGCCGCGTTTACCACGTGGTTTCTGGTGAGAAAAAGGTGGGCTGAGACCTCAATGGAGCAGATTTGGGCGATTCTACGAGCGCAAAGTGGCCATGAGAGGGGTTCTGGGGGATTGTGGGGCGGATACAGGCAGATGTCAGTCTCGCGGCACTTCTCGCAAGAGATCGGCGCACTTTGCCTCAAGCCCTTTAACGTGGTCGAGTGCGCAGGTCATCAGGTCTTTCATCTTGGGGTCTCGTGCATCAGGTAACAGCGTTCGCAGGTAGAAGGAAAGAGCCATTAGCACTTTCTTGCTCGCAGTGCATACATCTGGCAGGCTGGACCAGCTTGCGTATTTTGTGTAGCTCGTGTGTTCCAAGTTGGCGGGCAAAGGCTTGTTGGTTTCATAGTGACCGGGCCAATAGAACAAAGCAATGCCTTGTTCCTTGAGCGAGAGGTTTTGGTTTTCGAGTTCGATCCAACTTTTCATCGTTGACTGTAGTAATTCGATTTCACTAGACCTATCGCGTGATTCAGGGGGTTCGGCAATCTTGATTTCCAATATCGGTTTTCCTGTGTATGCAAGACAGCGGCCATCTCTGAAGTCCGCCTTTGGAAGCCCCCTGCTTTGCCCACCGAAAGACAAAGTCAAATCCTTTGCGGAACCATAGTACCAGAGGCAATGTAGGCGATTGAGGGTGTTGTACAGTTCGAGGGTAAGATTCTGCCGGGAAACCACCCCTAAGAAGAACGGTAGTGGGGAGCGGTATAGAGAGTCTCTCTTGTGTTGCGAGTCCAAGGTCAGAGGGTCTTGGTTCGATTTGATCTGTACGCCGAAGGCTTTTCCAGTCGGGTGTACCGTTTGTCCCTCTAAGCTGGCCAGATGGACTATAAAGTCAATTCCAAAGTGGTCTTCTTGGCGGGGGACTGGAACGGTGAATCCCAGCTTGGTTAAAGCAGGAATTGCAAGGTACTCAGAACGATTGCCTAATGCAAAAGGAAGTGGGATGCTCATATAACGAATGTCCGTTTAGAACCCACAGGCCCGGACACGTGTGTTTTGACGGGTAATGAATCACTAATGTCCCATCGGCGGTAATCGAGCTATTCGGGTCGGCTGCGGAACCTGTTTGACGGGCTTATCTTCGGGTGCCGCCAACCTCACCTGCACACCGAACGATTATACCGCCGCTGCCGCTGCCAACAAAAGGAAAATCGGGGAAAAGTGTTGTGAAAAAGCTCCGAAAAGCAGTAGAATACCGGGGTGAAAAGTGCATACGTGCGGGGCAGTTCATTCCTCAATTTCCACGTTGCTTTGCTGCCCCGCACTCTTTTAGGTGATATATGGCAGGGGATCGGTCTGGAATGGTCGATAACCAGGACGGCCCAGGCAATTGCCGCTGCTTGTATCCTGTCTGCGAGTGAAGGACATCAATGAAGGCCAACATATTCTCCAACGGGACGTCGCCTTCGACGGCGTGGGGCCTTAGTAATCAATCATATGAGTTCTGCAAAATTGCAGGTAATCAACAAACGATTTTTTCTTTTCTAAGTAGGCCTAACCTGCAATTTTGCAGAGGCCTTAATCAATCATCAATAATCAGTAGTCAACTGTCAGGAGCAGCCCATAGAGTTTCCGCAGTTGAAGCACTTGTAGCAGGTTCCGTTGCGAACGGTGATCGAGCCGCAGACGTCGCAGGCCGGTGCATCTCTACATAGCAGACTTATTGGAGAGGAACTACGGAGTGGAAAGCACTTGGCAGCCCGAAAAATCTACCTACAATCGTGAACCGCACCCCAAACACAGGTTGCTTACAAATTTTCTTGCAACAGTCTTCTTTTCTGTTAGACTTTAAGGCGAATTGACCGGGCCCAGAGCCTTATGGGCAGGTAGCTCAGTTGGTAGAGCAACGGACTGAAAATCCGTGTGTCGGCGGTTCAAGTCCGCCCCTGCCCATTGCTGTAAGTTGTGGACTGGCAATCATTTACGGTTGCTGGCCCCTTTGCATTTTGGGGCAGAATGGAGGGTGCGCAACAGGTGCGCAACAAATCCTGACACAGCACCTGGTCAGAAACCACGCGGGCGCGGTCGACGAGGTCAGTCGCCACGGCAAGGTAAAAGCGGTGCGTCGTGTTGAAACTTGCATGCCCTGCCAAGATCATAACCTCGTGTTCGCTCATCCCGCTGGCCGGCCAGTTGGTCAAAGCTGTACGGCGGAAATCGTGGAATTTAGCTCTCTTGCACGAAGCCCTGTCCAGGATGTGGTTGAACTGCCTAGTGAAGTTGTTCACGACCTTCAACCGGGAATCGCAGAACTTCCACTTGCCTCGCTGACGCAGTTTCTGTATGTGGTCATATCTCGCCACAGGCACAAAAACGTACGGGTACCCTTCAGGCTGTTCATTCTGATGATGAACAAGAAGGCTGACCAGATCCTTAGTCAGAGGCAGTGTTCTGCGGTCGGCATCTTTGACATGCCACTCCCAAGTCTCTGCGTTATTCTCTTTGGGGCACACCTCGATCGTCAGATCTTCAAAATCAACATCTCGCCAAGTACAGTTCAGCAGTTCGCCTCTTCTCATGCCGGTCGATAGAGCCGTCAGAATCAGCAGGTCCCACTTGACAGATTTCTTGGGATTCCACTCCTGTCTGCAGTCTGTCGCCGCCTTCAGAATCCGTTTGCACTCATCATGGTCGAAAGTGCTTACCTTTTTCTTCGGCGACCTCGGCATGTCAATGAACTGCAACGGATTCTCTTCAAGCTGTCTGCGATGGAGAGCCAACTGGAAGATCCGCTTCAACTGACGCAACTTCTTGGACACGGTTGCCGGACGATTACCCCTATCAAGACAAGCCTGCCGATACAACTCTCCGTGTTCGATAGTGACCGTCTGATAATCGATATCTCCTATCACGCCAATGAAGTCGTTCATAGAGGACATGTATTCGTCTCTGGTGCTTTCTCTGATTTGGCTGCCGGTTCTTACCATCGCGTCTTTCAAAAACCTGCTCAGTCTCATCGACTCTGCCGCTACCGCGCCTATTCGCAGTTCACGCTCTTTTTGCATTCTCTGGCGTTCTGCTTTTCGCCGATTGGCATGTTGTAAAGAGACTTGCCTTCGTTTGTCGTTCTCGTCTTTGTAATCCAGGAAATACTTAAACGTTTTACCGTCACGGGACGGTCTGGTCCTAAGCCTTACCAGCGATTCCATAGTCACCTCCTTTCTGACGCTGGCCCATGGCTTGGGTTGATCCAAGCCGAATTATAGCCAGCGGTTCTGAGGAGCGCAAGGGGATTATTTGCCATTTGTCGTTTTTCCTTTGACCCATTCCTTTATTGCTCCCCGTGGGTAAAGTGGCTTGCCGCATATATGAATACGCGGCAGCTGGTGCATCCGTTTGAGGTTTTCGATGACGTTATGGTAGTCCTTGGACTTGCTGACTTCCGGAATGCGCAGGTACTCGACAAGTTCGGCCTCAGTCATCAACTCAGAGCTGTTATTAGGGTTTCCTTCCCACGGGTCCCCCAATAGATCGTTGCCCTCTGAAGGAAGAACTCGCTTTGGAGCCAGTCGGCTATTACGATCACTGCATGCTTTACCCATCGGAATCACCACATTTTGCTCTGGACCATATGCGAGCTTCTTAGCTCGCCAAAAAGACAAGCAGGTAGATATCCACAATCACAGCCAAAACACGTCGTTTCCATCCTTTCTGATGCAAGGGTTCCATTCTTCACATTCACATATCAACCGCCCAGCGGTTCAATAACCAGTGGTTTCCCACGTTCCTTTAGTCGTTTGAACTTGACGGCCGAGGCCTTCTGGAGTTCTTGAACGATGCCGTCCAATCTGCGGCGGCTGGTGATGCCTAAGTGCTCGGCGACTGTGGCTAGCTTCGGCGGCACACCGATCAGGCCTTTCAGTCTGCGAGCCGCATCAAGTACGGCTCGTGCATCACTTGACAGTCCGGCCGAGTTCTGGAAGACGGAGTCGACAAGCTTTCTGGTGTCCTCTGGGGTGAATTGCCAGACCTTTGAAAGCGGCGGCCGCACCGAGATCCGCACGGTACCCCACTCGGGATTGCTGACAAGGGCCTCGCCGCGCCGGAGTCTGACGATTTCTCTGCTGTCCGGCAGCCAGTCCTGCGCGCTTTCAACGTCTGTGTCACTGTTTTGCATGAATATCCTTGTTGTGACGTTCTGTCTGATGCCTATTGTGCCGTGAGAGTAATCTCCGGCCCTCTGGGTACATAGCAGCAGGATCATGCCGGCTTTCCTGCCTTCCCTGGCTACCTGCTCCAGGCTCTGCTCTGCCATCTGGGCGGCTGGCTGGGCCTCCTTCTCCACGCCTTTTCTGGTGAAGCGAACTGACTCCTCGACCACGATGAGGACACGCGGCGCATCTGACTCGGATCGGCTATATACATCAAACAAGGCCTTCTGTATGTTGGCGAATTGCACGCACCTCGAGCTGGCGTCCAGGCCATCAAAGCTGATTATGTGCCGCCCTTGCGCCAGCTCTCGCAGATCTTCCGGCAACGGTTCGCCGAGCTTGTATCCCAGCCCGTGATACGTGAATCTGAAGCTCCTCGCATGTGATGGCTCAAATCCAAACTCAGCGTACTTGCCGAGTATTTCAGGCCCATCCTGAGGGCATAGAAGACCGACCCACTGGTTACGGGGGTCGAATATGATAATCGCCAAATCCTTGTAGCCCGTGCAGCCCTCCACAATGGTTCGGCTCAGGAACGACTTGCCAGAGCCCGTCCTGCCCGTAACAATGATACTGCACGTCTTATCGATCGGCAGTTCCCAAGGTGCTGCCAACCTATCCGAGCCTCCAGAGGCAATGCCTACGTAGACCGGCATACGGCTTTTTGGGCTTTCAATGGCTCTTGTGGACACAGTCGGCACACGTTCGAGCATCTTCAAGAAGTCTCGAAAAACCCTTGCCCCCACCAATTTCTTTTCATCTTTCGTGGAGCCGCCCACCGAGATGTCCTGTGTCGGAAGGACCACCAGTTGCTCTTCGACAGCCTTAACCAATTCCTCAAAGTCCGGCCCCAACGCTGTCAGCTGCCTGGGATTCAGCAAAGCTGCCGTCCATGAGGTCAGCAAGGAAATCATAGGTGAGTCGTACTCTTCGGCATATATTCTCAGAGTACCTCCGAGCTTCTGGCGGATCTGATACCTGTGGATGTCATTGATCTCCTTCACCACGTAGAAGAGGGCGTCGGTGAACTCTGCCGGTCCTCTTGCGATCTGGATATCGGAACAGACTGTGAACATAATGCAGACCCCTTCGGCCTTTCTGAGGTATTCGTGCTCCAGTTGGGATTGCATAGCCAATTGCTGGGTGAGTGCTTTCTCCCGTTCCTCAAGCTGCGCAATCCGGCGGCGATTCACTGTGATCTGGTCAGGGAGGTGCTCCCGCAACAGGCCCGGCTCACCGTGGTTCAGTTTCAGAAAGCCCACATCTCGCTGCAAGACCGATTTCAAGAAGCCGATCTCGCCGGCCGTTCTCTGCAGGTCATTTTTCATGTCATTGCCGTCCTGATGCTCGTTGTCGGCAATGTGCCGGAAATTCTTTTCCCTGACTCTCTTTGCAGCCAGGCTGGGGGTGATGTCGCGGAAAGCAGACATGGATATGTGCATCTGGGTGAAAGACCCGGTCAGGTAGGACTGAAGCTGCCCCAAGTCTCGCGCATAAGTCTCACCGTCTTTCCCCATCGCTGCAAGGCGGTAATGTTTCGTCGCCCTCAGCAAAAAACAATTGCGCACCTGGATGACCGCAAGTTCGAAGCGTTGCTCTTCACGCCACCACACGGTTACCGGCAGACCATCCTCTATAGAGCCGATGACCCGGAAGCCTTCCATTTTAAGAGCGTTACGGTAGTCGAAGTCTGCCATGTCCGTTTTCCTTATTCAACTCTCGCTCGAGGCTGGCTATCTTGCGGGAGACCTTGAACTCCGCAAACCGCGCCAGTGTTCTCATGAACCTGCCCTTGTGGTGCTGTAGAATCTGGGCAAACCTCAGTTGAGCTGTGCAGAGGGCTATGTTCTTCTCGAAGGCTATCTTCTCCTCGATGAGCCGATCCTGATAAGCAAGACGCTGCTTCAGGGCAGGAAGGCAGTACGAACACACGCTGAGGCCTCTCTCGGCAAAGCCGGTCCTGCAGCGCCCACAGAATGGGCCGCTGCCGCACACGGCACAAGACCCTGCACATAGTGCACAGCACGCCCGGCCACACAGTATACAGGATCCCCGCGTCTCGCTCATTTTCTCAAGCGGCCTGCCGCATGCTTCACAGCGGCTGTGCGTTGTGAGAGATGTTTCTTCAATCGTCCCATCTTCGTGATCTACAAGCTCCTCTGCCTTTGCGGATATGACATTGCCAAAGAAGTCTGCCATCAGGGTTTTCCTTCGGATTCTCCTCATAACAACGGCTCCTCATCTAAAAGGTCATCTATTGGTCCGAGCAGGTCGTCACTCTCCATGAAATCATCCTCAGGGAAAAGGCTCTCGATCTGCAAGGGCTCCGGTATAGTCCCCAGACCACTGAGGTCGGGAATTGCCGGGTCCCACCCTGCGTGATCGAAGGTAGAACTTGGGTCGTTCAGATCGTTCTGCTGTATGACAGGTCCTGGAGGTTGCGTTAGCGGTGTACTTGATGTTTCCTCAACCAAGCCTTCCTGAGGCTGGCCCTCGAATGTTGCCGGAAGCGTGGGCTGGCTGTGCTGATCGGCCTGCTGGGTGGCCCGCGGTGTCTCTTGATGTTGTGCAGGCTGATGCGGTCTCGGCTCAGGTGTATTGGGTTTGGCCACGCTATCGCACCTGCCAACGGGCCTGTATGTCTGGCCGCCCATTTCGTCATCGAGGTGTTCCACTACTTGATATGCCGGTTGACCGTTCTCGATCTGGCGGCCACAGATTTCACACTGCCTTAGGGTATCAGCCAAGGCACCTCCCAAAACTGCTATGGGAACGATCGACAGTGCCCCTGTTACAGCAGCTCCCAGGGCGCCCAAGATGCTTGCCAACACGGAACAGGCCGGAAAAGAGCCATCGTGACCATCCTGCTCGGCACCCATGCTTTGCTTGCACGTTTCACATATGAACATATCAATACCTCCTTAGTGAAGTCCCTGACCGCGACGGTCTTCCACGGTCTGCCCTGTGAAGCGAAAAGTCCGGCAGTATTCACCTGCGTATATTGGGTGGCGGTTGTCTTCATCCTCACCAAAAATTCTTGTCGGCCGTTTCATTCCTCAAGAGAATCCCCGGGATCCGACGGTCTTGTGGCCAAGGTATCCATTGCGTTCACCTCTGACAAAAAGACGCCCCTGATACTCCTGATATCGCTGCCTCACACAGCTCAAGCAGCTGTTGTGCTCTTAGCATTAGCATCTCTATTTTGCGAAATTCCTCGATGACTCCGTCGAGCCACTGGCCAAACACCTGTGCTGGAGAGTCACTATCATCTCTACTCGACCAATCAAGATTGAACTCGACCGATAGCCCATGCTCAGGATCAATCCTCAGACATCCTTTTGCCAGGTCAATGCCAGCACTGGCACGTACGAGAGGGGCAACACAGGCAGGCTGTTCGATTGAGAGCAGAGGAATACAAAGCCTCAGGCTTTCAACCCCCGAATGCAGTCGGACTGTCAAAGTATACGGTTTTCCCTGGTCGTTTCGATTCTCAAGTTGAGTGAGAACGCAGCCGTCACCGCCGGCTTCCACCTGGGATATGCCAGCGTATTTGCGGCTCTCCAGAACCTCGATGATTTGTCTCGATTTGATCATGACTTACGCCTCCTTATCTCTTTCGCTGTTAAGTTGCTCGTCGTGGATCACTGTCTCCAGGTATCCGCTGCCACCTTTTGATGTTGTCCCGGGGCCGTCTGCAATCAACTCTGCAGGCGGTATCCCCACCACCTCAACATGCCCTTGCTCCAAGAGCCGAATCTCGAACGGTTGCCCCTTTGGCTCGTTCCACCGGGATATCTGCTCGCAGTACCGGTCCGATAGGGCAATGAGCCGCTGATTCTCCGAGCCTCGCCAGGGGCGGTTGCTCGGCAAGCCCCTTAAGTAGGGTCCATCCACAAGCAGGTCTGTTTCCCCCAGTAGATCCTCAGCATACGACACTTGCCCTGCTCGCAACTGCTCAAGTGTGAAGCCGGTGAAAACCATCACATCAAGGCCCCCAGAGTGAACCTCCTTGCAGACCTTGGATAGGGCTTCGGCTTGAACGAACGGCTCCCCGCCGCTGATGGTCAACCCGCAGATGCCGTTGGTGGCGACGGTGATTTCAGCCAGTTTCTCTACACTCAACCATGATTTGTCTTCGAAAGGCTGCATCTGAGGGTTGATGCACCCCTGGCAGCGTCGTGGACAACCCTGCACCCATAGACCGAAACGGCATCCAGGCCCGATCACGCTGCTGTGCGGCACAATATGGGCGATATTGACCTCGTTTGGCCTCGAAAGCCAACGTGTAAATGTAGGAATCATATGGCACCTCCCACTGATAGATTCTGGCTCGTGTGCTGATAAACGCCTTGGGGACTGCCTTTGCCCCAGTCGGTAATCGTCATCACCACTCCTTGACGGCACAGCTCGGCCTGAAGGCCCTTCACATCCTCAACACAGTGCTTGCCACGCTCGTCATTGACATCGAGCTTCATCTCATTGGTTTCTGGGCTCATCTCTACGCTTACGGACTTGAAGGGAAAAGAGCTGGCTTGGAAAACGACGGTGCCATCGGGTTGCGTTCGCAGGATCACAGAGTACCCGCAGGCACGCAATGCCTTTTCCAGAGTGTCTTTCTTCTTCTCAAAAGCGGCAGCTCTGACTTTCTGGTCATAGACTGCTGCCAACTCATCCAGAGCGTCTATGGCATCAATCAGAACCTGAAGCTCTTCGTTCTCCAGGGCGTCCTCCGCTTGCTCTTGCAGTTGAGACTTCTGGGCATGAAACGACTCGGCATCTGCCAACAGACCTACGTTAAGACCGCTCAACTTTGCAGAGACTGCCATGAGTCTCGGAAGGTACTCTTGGATTGCCTTGACGTTCTGTGTTGCCGCCGTTCTTGATGCCAGGAGTACCTGATCGAATCGCTCTTGCCAGGCCTTTGCCTTCTGCTGTCTTTGATGCGGTGCTCCCGCGTCCATGGCCCGCAGAGAAGAACGTAGCTCGTGCAGTTCCTTCGGGGCCCAGCGATGAAGTAACCTCTGGTTGTTGGGGTCCTCCAGGAGCTGTCTGCATTCCGACAACAACTGCGCCGCTGCCTTCTGGTGTCTTCGTTGTTGCTGGCGTCGCTCCTGTTCCTTCGCATCCTGGGCTTGCGGATAGAGTTCCCGGAACAAACGCCAAGCATCCCCATAGCAGTCGAAACCTGCATCAGGGTCATAGGCATCGATGCACTCGTCGACCCTCCTGCGGGCTTCCTGCGCGGCCTTCAACGCCTCCTCACCGAGGTGGCGTCTAATGAAGGAACCGTTCCTTTCGAGCCACGCATCAAGCTTGGTGGCATCGGACTCTAAGTCTGCCAATCTCTTGGGTGTCGGGTCGTACACAACTTCCATTCTTCCTGTTTTCAGTCCGGACATTGCTAATCTCCTTATCAAGAACGTTAACATTACTGAGAGGCGGGCCTCGCGTTGGCCCTGCCCCATCGACGCAAGGTTTCCATTTCGTTCCGCCTTTGCTCGGCAATCGGCACAATCTTCGTCGCCGCTGTCAGTAGGTCCTTGTTTGAGAGCGGCCTTTGATCGTCGCAGAAGGCCTCGTGCAGGGCCTCGATGACCACATAGTCAAGCTCAGCACCAGTGTAATGCGTGAGCCTTTCAACAAGGTCTTTCGTGACCAAGCCCTTGGGATTCTGACCGTGTTTGTGTAACAGGACCTTCAGAATCGCCCTGCGTTCCTCCGCCGTGGGCAAATCCACAAAGAAGATCTCATCGAACCGGCCCTTTCGGAGGAATTCCGGCGGCAGGTTCTGAATGCTGTTCGCCGTGGCAATCATAAAAACCGGAGCAGTGTGCTCCTGCATCCAGTTCAGCAGGAACCCGAATTGCCGCTGAAGAACACCGCTGTCACCGGCCGGGCCGGTGACATTTCCGAACGCCTTGTCTATCTCGTCCACCCACAGAACACATGGCGCCTGGCTTTCAGCCAGCCCAAGCGCCTTGCGCATCCGTCCCTCACTTTGTCCAACCAATGAGCCTTGTAGCCGGCCTATATCGAGGGCCAAAAGCGGCATCTGAAGCGTGTGGGCTGACGCCTTGGCCATCAGGGTCTTGCCGACGCCGGGCAGGCCCAGAAGAAGTATGCCCTTTGGTTTTGGCAGCCCATATCTTTCTGCTGCCTTGGTGTACGCCATCGCCCGTTTTCTCAGAAACTCCTTGATGCCGTTGAGTCCCCCGACGTCATCAAGCGTCTCCTCGACTTGGACGATGCTGAGTACCTCAGTACTCTTGACTACGGATACCTTTTCTGCCAGGACATCGTCGATCAAGTTTTCTCCGAGCTTTTTACGTTTGACCGCGGACTGTGCCAAGGCCTTCTGGATCTATCTGGATGTCATACCCGCCGTTGTTCCCACGAGCCGATGGATAGCCTCCTCATCCAGGTCAAACGACACATCCTTACTATGCGCTCCTATCCAAAGTCGGATTATCTCGAGACGTTCCTCGGCGTTGGGCAAGGCCGCCTCAATCCAACTGATAGTGTCGCTTAGTTCTTCGGGTATCGAGGGGGAGGAAGCTATGAACACCACCGCGTTACCAGTGGCTTTCAGCGTTCTGTACAAGCCCTTTATCTGTCGTATCAGTATGACGTAGTCAGGCGCCCGGTCGATGCGATTTGCCAACAGGTCGAAATCCCGGAAAATAAATACGGCCCTTGAGTGTCTGTATTCTCCGACCGCTCTGAGCGCCTGGTTGATATTGGTGCAGCTGCCGTCTCCCGGCGGTCGGAGGTCACCTTGCGAGAGCTGGACGAATGCATCGGTGTTGGTCCAGTCGAAAACGGCATACCCTAAATTCTCCGATACGATCCGCACCCGGAGGGCAGTGCGATCCTCTTCAGGAGTATGGCACCACACGATGGGCGTACATGATCTCAGACATTGCTCCAGTATATTTTCCACCGTTTACTCCTTATCAATACGCAAATCTACGTGCACTAAATCCACAACAACACCGGCCTTGCGGCATCCTGATCCTGTGGTTTTGCGTTCTCCATCTCGCGTGTTGCGCCCTCTGGACGTGCCCGTCGGAGAATGAGGCGTAGTTACCGAAGGAATAGGATCGGCTGCTGCCCAAGAGAGTCTCGTCCGCTCAACCCGCGCGAGCGTCTGAAATTCGCCAGGCACGCTTGAATTGGTGGCAAGAAACGCAAGCGCCGACTCAAGCAAGTTCTGGTCGCTCCTGTCGAATTCACGCGAGCCTGACAGGCCGTCAAGAAAGAGCCTGACCACCTCGTTATGGTCGGGAAACGTCAACCGATCGCTTCCAATCAGCCTGGCCACAAGGAGCAGATGATAACCGTCGATAGGAAAGATATCCGTTGCCACCCATCTTGTTTGCCCGGCCTTACCGTTCTTCACAGGCCGTGCATAGAAGGCGACAAATGTACCGTCTGTGTGTTCTCCTTGTACCCTGAGTGAAGGCGGCAGACCTACGTCCCCTTCTGCTGTAAGAATCACGACGAGGCTCTCCGGCATCCTTGCGAGATCCCCGGCCACAAACCTGAAAATTGCGGTCCGCGAGTGGTTCGGATACCCCCAGCCTTCGTAACTCCCCAGGACCTCAAAGCTTTCCATGACGCCTCTTGTTACGCCGTAACGTCCACCGTCCCTATAGGAGATGAAGGCAGTGCCCCTGCTTCCGTTGTACTTGTCGTAAACATCGAGACGACCAGGATGTGGAAGTGTAACCGCCATCCGCCCCAGTTCAAGATCATCATGGGCCCCAGATGTCCGACCCGTGTTCGCTTCATTACGACCTGCAGAATAGCAACGACTTTCAGTATTTACTTTGTTCATCTGTGACCCCCTAATTCAATTCGCTGGTTTGCCAACATCGATCCGACCTATTCCACGAAGTCTCATGTATTGCCAAAAGGCCACAACAGCACCAGGCGGTGCTATGGAGACCCGGTTCTCGGCCTCACCTTCAGCTTTACCCAAAATGTGTAAGTTGTTTGTTGTCATCAATGAGTAGTATAAACCGCAATCTTTATAAAGCTTGCGGAGCATAGAAACGCATATACCCTAGTTAAGACCGGTTAAGCGTTCCAGAGTGTGCGAGCGAAGAGGCTGGTGGAGAAGAGAACATTTCGGCAGAGATGTGGTTAAAAGAAGTTAAAACTTAGAAAAGCGCTTGACGCATCTGATGATGAAGGTGTTTTTCGACACACGGGTGAGTATGACGAAGTACTTAGGTGCCGGTGGGAGAAGATATGAATCAGATCAACTGGGTGCCTGGTTTTCGGCAGACGAGTTTCTCAAGAAATGGGGCGATGATCCCATGGTCGCCTCGCCAGCCAAAGAGATGCACAGCTACCTGAGTCGTGCTGGCAGCTTCTTAGACTGGGATGCTTTCCACCAGAAAATACAGGAAAATGAATACTATTGTGGCCTATATGTATACCATTATGCGGAGGCAACTGTGAGTGTGAGGTACAGATTCAACACATGTTTGGCCAGAGAGGATGTAGCAGGCAGTCTCTCAGTCTAACATGGCGGCAAACGGTTCAATTAACGATGTATCGCTCAGACTGCGCAAAAGGTTTCCATTCTTGAGAGAGAATGCTACTATATATGACATCCAGGACCATACTTGACAAAGAAAGCCAGATATGTTTACGAAGGCCGTGATCATACGACTAGTTCCGTCGAAAGGGTGTCTTGAAGTCACCGGAGAAAAAGGCGAGACGTATGTGCTTTGGCCTAAGCGTCGGGCTTACTATGACCTTGTTGAACTGGTCGCAGAGAAGCAAAAAGCTTCTAACGGACAAGCAGTAGATTCATCTGAAGTAGCCGGATTTATTGAAGAGGTCCTCCGAAGAAGAAGAAAGATTCTTCTTGGCAGCCCAACAGAGGCAAAATTGTATGGCGCGATCGAAAAGCTGAGTTCCTTTCACACGTGCTGGGCTCAGAAATTCCGTCTTCCCAAGACTGGTTACTGGAATGTAATGGATGCAGACGGGAAAGACATAGGCGACACGTGGGCCCAAAGAATCCTATGGGCTGTCTTCAAATGGCAGGGATCAGGTATAAATGCACAGTATCGGCTTGGTGATAGGCCCGAAGTGCAAATCCTGCTGGAGACACAGCTTCATCCATACGACCATCGAAATATCGGGCGAGATTGGAGGCAATTCGTAGACTATTGCAGAGATGTTGTTCAGGGCACGATTTCGCGGCTGGCGCACAAGTATGATTCTCAGCTGTATATCAGTCGCAAAGAAACGGAACTCCAGTTCGAAGGCTTCTTGAGGTCCCCTCAGAACTTGTTTCTCCTTACAGGTAAGGCGGGAACCGGGAAGACGAATCTGATGTGTCATCTGGCTGAGGTGTCCGGTCCATGTCTGTTCTTCAGCGGTGACCTATATCGGACAGGATGTTTCTCTCTAAAACAAGAAGTCGACAAGCACTTGGAGTCACTATGGCACAGGGGTACCGACATGCCGGATCTGACTGGTTACGTTCACCATCTGACGAATGAGAACAAGAGAACATTTGTGCTCTTCGTGGATGCTGCAAATGAGTTCTCCAATCCTGTGCCCGTATTACAAGAACTGGCGGACATATCGGTTCGGTGGGGGGCACTCTACCCGGCGATCAAGCTCTGCGTCAGTTGCAGAACACCATCTTGGGAATCCCTTGTGCGTTCTGCGCAGGTGCAGTTGCCCCGCCAGAACCTCTATGTGCCCAATGTAGACACCCGGGCCGAGTCAATTCCAGGTGAGATATCCGCCAAGACCATGACTTTGGAGGATTTCGAGAAGGACGAATTTGAAGAGGCCCAGGAGAGATACAGACAGAGAATGGCGTTCACAGGTTCTCTGTGCTACGATCAGCATGAAGCATGCCGAAGGCCGCTGTTGTTGAAGCTTGTCACCCAAATCTGGTCGGGAAAGCAGGTGCCGGAACACACGAATGTCCGCGAGTTATGGGATGACTATTGGAGAATGATGGTCTCGTTGGGTCCGGGGGAGACGGAAGATCTGGCGCTTGAGTTATCATCTGTCATGAGGCGGCAACAGACGGCGGAAATCACCGAGGACAAGGCTCGTTACCTGCGGTACTATTCGGCGGAGCGGTTACACCACCTTATCGACACGGGTGTCTTGAATCTTTCGGAGAGTACATATGAACGCAAATACAGCTTTGGTCATGAGCGATTGCTGGAGTACGCCCTCGCAAGAACGCTCCTAAAAGACCAAACAGCCGTCCTCAAAGATGTGAGCAAGTTGGTGTCTGAAGGTGAAGACTTCTCAAATCTTCATGATGCACTAGTACCCCGTAACACTTGATTTTGTGGCCCTCGTCATTGCGAGGAGGCCGAAGGCCGACGTGGCAATCTCCTACCCCTCGAAGGTAGAGGCTGTTCCGGTGCCGAAGCGCCTCACGATGATGCCCACAGTTTCGATTGTTACGGGGTACTAGTGTTTTTCGCTGGGACGGTTGATGCAAATCTTAGGTGGCAACTCTTCCGGGCGCTCATTGCATTGGGCGAGGAGGGGCAGAAACTGGTTTGCGAGGCGATCGAGGAGTTCCGATTAAAATCTTATGAGTCGTGGGAAATCCTGGGTAGTCTCCCCGAGGGAGCGGAGGTATGGGTAGCAAGCGCTCTGGGTGAGATCGGGGACTCTAATCCAGAAAGGGCGCGCGTGCTGTTGACAACGGTAATAGAAAGGGACAAGTATTGGAGTTTCACTGCTTCGGAGTGTTTTGGACGTAGTTTAGGCAGACTGTGCAGAAAGAGCGAGTTCTTCGTGCAGTTAGCTGAGAAGTATCTGTCCATGGAACCCCGCTACAAACAGGTGGCCCTGCTGGTATTGACTACGCTCGACGATTACCCCAGATGGGACATGCTTCAAAGCGCGATCAAAACGTTCGCTAGAAGTCGTGATGCCGATTTGCGACAGGCCGCCGCCCAGACACTCCGTGATCTGGCACGACGAAACTCAGATGCCGCAAGGGAACTGGTCAAAGTTTTGGCCGGCGATGCCAAGAAAGAAGTGCGAGACAGGCTGGGATATCAAATTGCAGTACTCATTTATGATGGTTCTGCAGAGTTGACCGAGGTTCTTAGCTCAATTGCGAAGAGCCCAGGCTGGCGGGCCAGACAGACAGCTGCCATGGCCGTAGGGTACAACATTGAGCATAGCCACCTGCCAAATGTTGATACTCTGGCCAAACAACTCGCTGGCGATCCAAGTGGACAAGTTAGAATGAGTCTATTGGACAAAGCACTTCTTTGCTTTCGTTGCACACGCGATGCATTAGCCCAACTTTCGCAGTTAGGCGGTGAAGCTGCGTTTTTTCAAGATATTTTCCCTTATAGCTTTTCAATATCCCACAAAAAGCTCTCAAACCCTGCATGGTGAAGACCTACTCTGTTGCAAAGCCATTTTGCTGATGTGAAACTGACAGCATGTTTCTTAGAAGTTACAAACGCAAAAAGAATGGCAAATGGCATCAGTATTTCAGCATCGTCGAGAATCGCAGATGTGCCGGCGGCACAACAGTTCAGCGGACAGTTCTGTATCTGGGTGAAATAACCTCGTCTCAACAAGACACATGGTGCAAGACGTTGGAGGTCTTTGACGAAGACGCAGGCACAATACAACAAAAATTACTCTTTGCCGATGCGGCCGATCTGCCGGAATGCGACATCGATTCGATAAAGGTAAAGCTTTCACAGATGCAGTTGTATCGACCTCGCTCGTTCGGTGATTGCTGGCTGGCCTGTGAGCTTTGGCAAAAGCTCGGACTTGACGAGTTTTGGCCGGAGCGTATTGATGATTCACGTTCGGATATTCCGTGGTCAAAGGTGCTCAAGCTGCTGGTGGTAAATCGCCTCACTCGTCCGGGCAGTGAATTTTATGGCCACCGGCAATGGTTTGACAAAACCGCAATGGATGCCCTGCTCAATACCGATTATCGGATAGCATCCAAAGACCGGCTGTATCGTTGTTTAGACAGAATACTCAGGCATAAAGAAGATTTGTGCAAACATCTCAAGACCCAATGGGAGGGTATGTTTGGCATTGAATTTGACGTGCTGTTGTACGACCTGACCAGCACCTACTTTGAAGGTTTATCTGAGCAGAATCCCAAGGCGACCTTCGGCTACAGCAGAGATAAACGCTCTGATTGCAGGCAGGTGGTAATAGCGCTCATTGTTACGCCGGAAGGGTTTCCGGTGGGCTATGAAGTACTGCCGGGCAATACTCTGGATAAGACCACATTACGTTTCTTTCTTAACAAGATAGAATCGATGTATGGCAAGGCCCGCAGGGTATGGGTGATGGACAGAGGCAT
>CAYGZM010000002.1:0-77007 GCA_964354365.1 uncultured Pirellulales bacterium | reverse complement strand
GACCGACACCCCCTGATAAATTCAGATTTTTTTCAGGCTTGCCGAAAGCACACAATTCACCTAAGTGAATTTCCCGTTTTTCATTCCACGCGTGGGCCACAGAATCGGCAATCGACCGGCTCATTTCAACAAAGCAGCCGGGTCGAGATTGGCTGATTCTATATCCTTGAAATAGTCTGCCGTGGCGACCTTCAGCTCCGCCGTTGCTTCATCATCGCAGACAATAATTCCTTTGGGGTGCATTTGCAGGGCGCTGATTGTCCATAAGTGATTGACGCTTCCTTCGATGGCGTGCTGCAGCGCCCGCGCCTTGTTATGGCCGTTGACGATAATCACAACTTCCTGCGCATCCATAACTGTCCCCACGCCGACGGTCAGGGCCGTTTTGGGCACTTTGTTAATATCGCCGCCGAAGAAGCGCGAATTGGCTATAATCGTGTCGTATGTGAGCGTCTTGACGCGAGTTCTCGATGACAACGACGAGCCGGGCTCATTGAAGGCAATATGACCGTCGGGGCCTATGCCGCCGAGAAATAGCCTGACGCCGCCGAGCTTGCGCATCTTTTCTTCATAGCGGGCGCACTCGGCCTCGAGGTCCGGGGCGTTGCCGTTGAGGATATTGACGTTGTCCCTCGGAATATCCACGCGGCTGAACAGATTCTTCCACATAAATGTATGGTAGCTTTCCGGGTGGTCCTGCGGCAGATTGACGTATTCATCCATATTAAAGGTGACGACGTTTCTGAACGAGACCTTCTGCGTCTTGCAAAACTCGACGAGCTCGTTATAGACGCCGATCGGCGACGACCCGGTGGGCAGGCCCAGGACAAACGGCTTGTCTGCGCCCGGGCCAAACTGGTTAATCCTCCTGGCAATGTAGCTGGCAGTCCACCTGGCTGCTGTCTTATAGTCCGGCTCAATTATGACTCTCATAAGCAGTCCTCACATTAAGATATTTCACATTCTTGTCCATGCCGCACGTTATTGTAGAGTACGGCCACGATCAAAACACACAGAGACATTTCGACCCTGTTTCAACGTTGGCGGAGGCTAAATCTTTTCCAGCGCGGCGATCAGCTCGTCGGCGAGGGCCGTCTTTCGGGCTATATGCTCTTCGATCTCGTGGACGAAGCTGTTTTTGTCGAATGTGCCCCTGACCTGCTCGAAATCGGCCTTCCTGCTTGCTTCATCGCCATCGACTCCGAATCCGATCTGGGCGGGCGCGGCGAACTCCTTTTTTGCGTCGGCATAGAGCATCTGGTCGAGCTCCACCACGGCCGATTTCCACCTTGCAACCAGATCAATGATATCCTTTGCCGTTACGCGGTCGATACTCTTGCCTATCCGCTGCTGCAGCACTCCTGTGGCCCAGGCCCATTCATACGCAGGATAATTCTCGTGCATGGATCGAAAGGCCTCGGCCACCTGTTCGAGCGTGGTGACGGTGCCGTTCTCGATATCGCCCAGCAATGTCTCGACGGTCTCCTGCGGGGCGAACAGGCCCGCCAGGTCTATCCATTTGCCGCGCCCTATCTTGGTTTGCGCCGCCAGCGCCGAGCGAAGCTCATCGACACTTGCGGGCCGGCTGCCCTGCATCCGGTTGATAAGGCAGTTGCCGAGGAATTTATCTATGCCGATTTCATAAAGCCTAATGCCTCCTTCCAGCGAGGATTTCGGAATCCTGACGCTATTGTACGTGAAGTACTCGGTATTCTCGCCGGACGTCGCCTTGAGATTCCTCAGCAGGCTGCTGCCGCTGAGCATCTTGGCAATGGTGTAAGGGCTAAGCAGCTTGAAGTTTATCAGGTCGAGCTTATTCGGGTCCTTGCGTTTGTCTCGCTTGGGCCATTTTCGCGCGTCTCGCACGGTCCCCACGCTGCGGAGGTTCACGCCGGGGATGAGAATACTCTCGTCTTCGTGCTCAATCAGGTATGAAAAAGGCAGATCCGAAATGTCCGAATTCCTGTAGTGCCTGCCCATCACAACGGTGAAGGGTCCGACCTTCGCGGGCCAGAGCATATAGGAGTCGCTGGCGGTTTTCGAGCCGCGCTCCACAATTCCCTGATGATTGGGCCCGAGCTTGTACATGTGATTGCTCTGGTTGGTTCCGCTGCCGGCGTTGAGAAAGGAAAACTGCCCGGCTATCAGCAGGGTGGACTTGTGGTGCGTTACGGTGTAAGGTCCGGCGAATATGGCGCAGGCCTCGCCGTGGAATCCGCCGCAGTTTGCAAAGAAGACGGAATTCTCCGCGGAATACTGCTTGGCCAATTCGGCGCCCTGGCCCACAAAACAGTCCGCTATTATTGCACCGTCGGCGATCTTTGCGCCGCTGCAAACAATAAAATCTTTGGCATAGACGCCGGGTCCGATATAGACGGGGTCCTCCACGCAACTATTGATCGAGCCGTTCTGGAGGCGGTTGACGCCCTCGATCACCGCTGCCGGGCCGATCCTGAGATTCTTGATGATTCCGCAGTTAAAGAGCTTGGCGGCGGCGGCGACGAGGCCCGTCGAGGAGGTAACCGAGGCGGTGTAGCCGGCAATCATCGCCTTGAGGCGTTCGACGACCTTTGGGCGATGGCGATAAAAGGCCAGTATGTACGCTGTTTGGGCCGAAAGCCGGTCGTAAATCGGTATTTCCCTGCCGCCGGCCTCGTTGACGACCGCCACTTCGGTGCCGTTGCCGAATGAGCTTTTGCCCTCGACGGCCAGCAGGTTGACGTTCTGAATCACCACGTCGTGCTCAATTACGTAGTTGGCAATGTAGTTCCTGACGTGGTCGATATAGACGTCGTTGCCGATTGTGCAGTTGTGGATTGTTGCATTGCTGATCCCCGCCGGCTTTTCCACGCCGCCGAAGAAAGTTACTCGCTTCTTGAACACGCCAAGCCTGACACGTCCGCTAAAATGAGTCGCTCTGACTGTTCTTGTGTCGAACCCCTCGGCCACCTCGACACAAGACCAGTCCGAGCACGTACAGCCCTGCTCGGTCAGCCTGGAAATCTCCTGCGCAGACAATGGACGGCTCTGCAAAAGCTTCTCATTGCGTTGCGGCTTTGTATGAAATTCCGACGCCATTTTTGCACCTCGCTTCTGTCAAGACCTTCGGCTTGGTAGCCCCGGTTCCCGCGCCGAGCGTGAACGTCCGGTGTTCGGCGGCCAATTCGGTCAAGGGAATATACAGCCCCCCGTCCCATAAAGCAACAGGTTTGTAACAATGTATCTGTGAGTAGCTGCAGGGCGATATTCCGCAAAAGCCCTACGGCGTCAAAAAAATCTCCAGCGTCTTGTTGTGTTCTATCAGGTGCTCAACGGCCTTGTGCGCGGCAAGGGCAAATAATAAAATTTTCAGCAAAATTTACAGTAACACATCGGCGCGTGCCGATGTTTACAATGTAACTGCGTTGAGTTTTCCCAAAGTAGTTAAGGTTGAAGTCTTTTTTTTGTTTGCGTGGGTTGAGGATATGTCGAATCAACCAAGGGTGGTGAAAGTTCTGACGGCGCTGCTGGTTTCGATGACGGCCGGCGCCGTAGTGCTGATGGCCCTGAGCGGCAAGCCGCCTCTGGCCGGCCCATTCAGCCTCTCGAAGTACATAGGCCTTGATCCCATCAAGGAAGCAGTCCGTTCCCAAGCCCCTCAGCACGTCGAGCGGTGGAATGGCGTCGAGGTGTACTACAGCGGGACCAGGGCGGGCAATATAGAGCAACTGGCCTCGCTCTACGGTTTGGGCGGCGCCGAGGACCTCGATTGTCACTTCGTCGTCTGCAACGGGCTTGGCGGAGGCAACGGACAGATACTTCCAACCGAGAAGTGGCAGCGACAGTGGTCCATCATACCCGGGCGAACGTGGCGCGGGGAGAGCCAGACCATCCGTATCTGCGTCATAGCCGACGGCACAACCGACCGACCAACGGACTATCAGATCAAAAGGGTGTATGCACTGATAGACCAGTTGTCCCGGAGCTTCAACATCCAGCCCAAGTCCATCCGCTACCCGGAAGACTGGTAGAAACAAGCCTCCCGATGTATTGCTGCGGCAGCGGTCCGCGCCGCAGGCCTTGATTTGAAAAAAAATAGCCGGATGTGCACGACTTATGTACGCATCCGGCCGCCTTAAGGAGGGCTGTTACCTTGTTAAAGTCTTAAGATTTCTCTTACTCTTTTCTAAACCAGCTCCTTTCCGCCTCGCAGTTTTGCGCCCCTTTGCGGTTGGCTGAATCTCCCAAACAGGCTTGTCAGGTCCCTGATGAAGGTTCGCAAAACATTGAGATTCTCCGCCAGTATCAGCCTGACAGCCGCTCCAAATTCGGTTGTTATTCTTTTTAGCATTTCCGTATCCTCCTCAACAGACTCCTTTTCGTTTTCGTCAAGCTGAGGTTTCACCTATAAAGACGCGCGCCGGGACAATTTTTATTGCAGATTTCGGGAAAATTCACAAATAAACAGGGGCTATTTGTCGGCCCAATGGCGTCGTAAGTGCTTTTCCAAAAAGAAGATAACGCGATATGCAGTCTCCGCGTAACGAGCATTTTCGCCTTGAGCGTCATACGGAAAAGCGGGCTTATATAGGACCTTGCAAGCGACCGGCGTTTTGCCGCCGCCAACGCGGCGCGGCGGGTCTTGCCCCAGGTATTGCGGCTATTCGTAGAGAATAGGTTCCTTGCGCCAGTCTTTGTCCTTGTCGCGGGCGTATTCGAGGACGCGCGGGCGGCGCTGCCGCAGGCGAACAGACTCAATACCCAGGTAGTAACCCGCGGATTCGGGACTTTTCCCGACGCACTCTAAGCGCAGCGTGTATTTGCCCGGCTCCGGCCAGAAGTCGAGCAGGTGATACTCACGGCTGAGGATTTCCTTGCTGTAAAGGTCCATCACACCGCCTAACTTGACTCCGTCGAGGTACGCCTGGTACTTGCCGAAGTCGTATGAACAGGTCATAACAAGGACAAGGCGACGCGGCTCTTTCTTGCCGACCTCAACAGGAATCTCGACCCAGGCACCCTCTTTCTGGGCCGGCATATACAGCAGATGCCCGTCAGGATGAATCTCCAGGCTCTGCACGACGGCTTTTCCTTCGCCGTGGCAGCGGTCATCGGTATATTCACGGGCCGCAATGACCTGGTCAAGGCTGGGCAGCTTGCGCTGGCGGGCGTGTGGAGCACTTGCTTTGAAAGTCGGCTCGCCGGTCTGATACCAGAATGCCACGCTCGAATAGTCGTCCTCCCGTTCGTTCCAGCTATCCACCTTGCCGGTGGGGTTCTCATCCGCGGAAATCCAGCCGTAATGCTCGAAAGTCACCTTGATAGCCTTGTTGAAGACAACCGGGTCGCAGATATGCCAGCGGTACGCGCTGGTATGGCCGCCGACGATGCCCCACTGGTCGAAGTAAGGCACGCCGAAGAAGGGTGTGCTCGTTTTCTTGAGGCCCCAGGCGCTGAGGAAGTAATCTTCCGTTCCCGTCCCCCAGATGGAGGCCTTTTTCTCGCCGTCGATATAGATTTTTTCATCGCCCTCTCCAAACCAGGATGGGCTGCGCGTTCGCACGCTCAATACTGTGCCCACATAATGGCCCTTTCCCTCGGTTTCAAGAAGCAGGTAATCCTTCCCGTTCTCGACCGGGTATTCCTGGCGATATTGGGCGTAGAAATAGGGTGTATCCTTGCTGATGCGGTTTTTCTTGATCCAGTCGATGTTGTAGTAGAGAAGACTGATGGGCTTATCGCTTTCGTTGACGACCTCGATTCTGGCCGACTTGCGAAACGGCATCTGCCAGAAGCAGTTGTAGGAGTCGGCGTCTTCAACGACAACGGGCAGACTGATGACTTCGCTGCGCTTGGCGAAACTGTTGGCGAAGAAGTCGCCGACCGGCGCCTCTACGCCCGGGCGCTCGCTGCCGTCCCAATACATTCGCAGAAGCATTTCCTGGTGGTTGGCCGAGCCGTTCTTGGCCCAGGGGTGAGGCTCCGGGCCGAGGAATGTCATCCAGATATGCGTAATGACTCCGGGTCCTTTCGCGTTCATCAGCACTTTCGTCTCGCCCGGAGCAACGTTCTTGTTGTCGTAGTTGCTCTGCGGATCCGGCTCGCCGTTAGGGTCGTACTTGCCGTCAGGCCCAATCTTATGCGTCGAGGTCTCCCGCATACTTCGCCCATTGTGCGGCCGGGCCAAATCGCCCAACAAATCCGCAAACAAGCTTTGAGACAGGCATACCCAGAGCAATAGTCCAAGTGCCGGCAACCCACGTTTTCCTATGAATACTCGCCTACGAATCTCATTCATTTGTTCACCTCTTCGCGCCTGTGAGCAGCACCTCCGCGATCAAATCCAGGTTCTTTTTGACATCCGGGTGTACCTCAGTGTGATCGAAAAGCTCTGCGATCTGATAGTAGTCTTTTTTGGCGACGTTTAGTTCAGCGGCTGCGAACAGTCGCGGGAGAATATCTTTGCTCGCTGCGATCTTTTTGAGAAACGCATCGTCGCTCAGAGGGTTTTGGAAAGCGTCGGGGGGAAATTGGGCTTTCAGGAATCTCTCTGCCTTGGCGATCATGGATGATTGGAAGAGCTCCTCCTGCGCTCTCGTCACGCTTCGTATGTATCGCAGCAACGCACTTGGAACGAGTAGGTAGTTCTCGATTTCGTACCGGCCCCACCGAACAATCTGCAGGCCGCTCCCGCTGGGTGCGATATCGTGTTCGGGCAGCTCCCTATTGTCGCGGTCCAAGAGGAGCATGCCCCGAATATCGGGCGAAATTGCTTGAAGCGCGAAGAAGTGGGCTTTAGCATCGCGCGGATTACTCCCACGGATTGGATAGTAGAAGCGATTGTCGAAGAATTTGACCGATGGATGGGTGAGCACCTTCGCGAAGGCCGACAGGATATTGATGTCCGAGTCGTACTCAACGTATAGTATGTTGTGGCGGCTTTCAGTTGCCAGTATATCCAGAGACGATAAGCGGCGTGGGGCTTCGCGGACCCGGTCACGTTCTTCTTCAACACAGACGCGGTGGGGTTTGCCGTAGAAAGACAAGATTTGCTGGGGAGTTGTTTCTTCCAGGATTATTTCCGAGTGCGTTGAGACGATTAGCTGGCAGTTTCGACGGCGTGCAACGGTGCGCAGGCGCTCGTACACTTGTCGCTGAAGGATTATGTGCTCATGCGCATCGGGCTCATCAACAAGAAGAACGGACGCCTCCCTGGCGTAGATGAATCCGAACAAAGTCAGGACTTGGTGAAAGCCGCTGCCGGCGGAAGCGAGATCGAACGCTTTACGACTACCAGATGGGCGGTATTCAAGAACGATGAAGGGGTCGGGATCCGAATAAGACGGATCAACCATTTCGTAGTCAAACAATTCCTTGATGTCCTGCTTTAGCTGTTTCCAGCTCTCTTTGGCTCCCGCAAAAATCTCCAGGAGGAGGTTGCGCAAAATGTCTCCAGGTTTTCCCTGGCCGATAAGAAGGTTCTGATATCCGTGGTCGTATCTGGTCTCTTCTGCACCTATCCCCGAAAATGGAGGTATATGAACAACCTGTGTCCTGCCGGCGCCTTGAGGTAACTCAGTCAACGGCTTGCCATCTCTGTCAAGAAGTTTCATGTAGATTTGTTCGCGGCTCGAGTACCTCAGCGCGACCGTGACGTGCCAGGGCACGCTGCCGGGTCCCGCACCTTCTACGGCTATCGTGACTAACTTGGGTTGCCCGGCCTTAGTGTTGGGGCTTTTTGGATGCGCGGTAGCCCGGTCGGTCCAGAGGAGGTTCATCTCGCGCAGCGGAATGGCTGTGAAGTCCTTCCGAGAGATAACGACGCCGGTCCGAAGAGCGGCTTTCGATTTGGCGCTGCCTCTTTCTTGAAGCCAGCGCTGGACTGCGAGGCTCCAGACCGCAATCGCCTGGAGAAGCGTTGACTTGCCGGAGTTGTTGGGACCAGCAAGGACGATTGTGTCTTCAAGATCAAATTGTTCTTTATCGAACTTCTTGAAGTATTCTAAGGTCACTTTGCTGATCATTTCTGCTCCTTGAATTAACAGAACAGGCCCACGAAGGAGTGAGCTGCCAAACATTCGGCATTTTACGTCAATCAGGCATTCCGAACAACAAGATATTTGGGTGTCGCCAGCCTTGGCATTGGGCATTTGAAAGAAGCGGAAATTGCTTGCCATGGGGCGGCATTTTGAGTATAATGAAACGCTTGGGCTGGTTTGTTCAGAGAATTGATTCTGAGAACTAATTCGGAGATCGAAATATGAAACGTATTTGCATGATTTTGGCTGCTTTGGGTATTGCCTGCGTTTTGCTGTCGCAAATCGGCTGCGAGGAGGCACAAAAGCCGGCGCAGGAGCCGCAGAAGGTGGTGCAGACCCCCCAGCAGCCCGTGGCTGTTACCAATAAGGCCCCGGAACCTGTCAAACCCACAGTGGAACCCGAGAAACCGAAGGCGGAGCCTGTCAAGAGCGAGCGTGTTAAGCCTAAGCCGGAAGTTGTTAAGGCCGAGCCTGTCAGGCCCAGGCTGGAAGCCGTTAAGCCTAAGCCGGAACCCGAAAAGCCCAAGGCGGACGCCAACGCACCGGGAACAGAGATTAGATTTGATAAAATGGTTCACGACTTCGGCGAAGTGGGGCCGGGCACCGCCAATATCTGCGAGTTCGGCTTTAAGAACGTCGGCGAGGCGCTGTTGAAAATAATCGACGTGAAGCCCGACTGCGGATGCACGATATTTACATTGGAAAAGAAAGAATACGCGCCTGGTGAAAGCGGAACGCTGAAAATCAACTATCATGCAACCGCCCAGGCCGGCGCGGTAACCAGACGTGTTGTCGTCGTCAGCAACGATAAGGCAAAGCCTGAGATTACGCTGACGATGAAGGCCATGGTTGTGGCCCGTGTCGATTATGAGCCGAAGACGCTGAATTTGCTGCTCAAGGATGAAGACAAGGGCCTGCCCAAGGTGACAATTACAAGTCTTGACGGCAAACCGTTCTCCATCACGAGCGTCAAATCAACCGTCAACGCGATAGGCGCCGATTTTGACGCTTCGGTGGAGGCGACGAAATTTGTTCTTCAGCTCAAGGTTGACAAGGCGCAGCTGCAAAGAGTGACAAACGGGGTTGTGGAGATCAGCCTGACGCATCCGGAAGCCAAGGCCGTGAGCATCCCGTTTAGCGCCTTGGCGCGGTTCACGATTAATCCGCAGGTGATCTTACTTTTCGATGCCGAACCCGGCAAGCCGATCATAAGGAGCAACGTGACGATACTGAACAACTACAAGGAGCAGTTCGAGATCGCGTCGGTGAAGTCGAAAGAGGGCATCACGAAGGTTCTGCGGCAGGACAAGATCGCCAATGGGTATATGTTTTCGCTCGAGATAACGCCGCCGAGTCTGGGGGACTCGGTAAAAAGGTTCACGGATGAATTCTCCGTACAGATAAAAGACGGCGACCTGCTGACAATCAAGTGTCAGGGATTTTATTCAAAGAAGTCCGGTACGTCTTGAGGCAGTCTGCGGAGCCGCAGGGAAGGACCGGTTCAGGGGGCGCCGACGAGTGGTTGGCCCTGACGCGGCGAAGGCATCCGAGCAAGCGCGGCTGGGTACCGGAGCCGTCGGGCGCCGCTTTCAGCGCGGGAAAGAAACGAAGATCATCATGCGATTAACCGCCTTCATAGCCATTTTGCTTACCGGGTGCTTCTTCGCGTTGTCTATGGGGATGGGTCCGCCTAAGAAGCGCGAGGTCAAGCCGACCGGCAAAGCGGTCTTGCTGACGGTCTTTTTGACGGGTAACGAGCTTGGGAGCATGAAGCCGTGCGGTTGTTCGGGCGGGCAGCTCGGAGGATTTGGCAGGCGCTCGGCGGTTCTCAAGAGCGCCGCAAAGGATAGGAGGCTGATCCTGGATACCGGGTCGTTAGCGGCTGGCGAGGGGGAGCAGGACCTAATCAAATTCAACGTAATAGTCCGGGCCTTTGAATTGCTCGGCTACGATTTGGTGAACCTGACAAAGGATGACCTCAAACTGGCCCGGAATCTCGGTCTGCTGGGAAATATGGGGCCTGATTTGAAGGTCATCAGCGCCGAGGGGGCCGTGGATGCCAATGTGCCTTCGAGGTTCAGCAAGCAGGTTTCGTCGGACGGCAAGAAGTATGCGGTTACGGTTGTGTCGTTTGATATGCGGTCCGCCGGAATAGAGCAGGTTGAAGGGCTGTTCGGGCCGGCATCATCGGATTCGCAGGATGTCAGGATTCTCATCACGAGGGGCTGCGAGCCGGACAAAGTGGACTCTGTTGCGAAGAAGCTTGGTTTCGTCGATTGCGTGGTGTGTGCGGATGATGCCGACGACAGGCCGAGGGTTATCGGCGATCCGGACAGGAAGCCTCTGGTTGTTACTGCCGGCCGACTGGGCAAGTATGTGGGCAGACTGGACGTTATTGCGGGCAAGGGGTCATTGAAGTTGCGGTTCCAGCCAGTGGCGGTGACCGAGGATTTGGCCGAGGACCAAGCCCTTAAGCGGCTGTATGAGGAATATCAGTTGATTGTCAAAGAGAGCGGGCTTTTGGAGAAGCAGGGGCGTATTTCTCTGCCGGACGGGTTGCAATACACCGGTTCGGCATCCTGCAAGGCCTGCCACACATACGCATACGAGAAGTGGAGCGAAAAAAAGCACGCGGACGCTTATGCGACGCTGGAGAAAGTCGGCTCGGCTTACGATCCGGAGTGCGTGGTCTGTCACAGCGTTGGGATGAGGTATGAAAGCGGGTTCGGTACACCTGAGAAAACGCCCCAGTTAAAGGACGTTGGCTGCGAGAACTGCCATGGTCCCGGGTCGGAGCATATCGAAACCGCGGGAGAAAAACGGACGGTTGAGCCGAGGTCCGAGTGTGCGGACTGCCATACGCCCGATAACAGCGCGCACTATAATGGTAATGAGGCGGAATATTTTGAAAAAATCATCCATTGGAGGGAACCATAAGCCCCCGGCAATGTCAAAATAGACAAGAAGATGAGTTGATAGTTACCAAGGAACACTGATGATCAAGACATTGCAGATAAGCAGCATTTTGGCGGTAGTACTGGCGGCGGTTTTGTTTGTTTCCTCGGTGGTCTTCGGCGTCCACAAGGATGCCGAAGTCGAGGCGTTTTTGAAATCACCGAGCATCAAGGAGAAGTTCACCGAGACAATGGGCGGCGCGGTAAAGAGGCCGAGCGACCAGAGTTCGCCGCTTGTTGAGAACGCTCAGCGTTTTGCGTCGATTATAGATCCACCCAAGCCGACGACGCCGGAGAGACCACCGGTGTCAACGACTCCGGTGGCGACAAAAGCCGTTGAACCCGCGCAGACCTCCGCGAAGTTCCGGGTTTTGGGGACGAGTTATTACCAGGCCAATCCTCTTATGTCGCTCGCGTTTATTGATGAGCCGGGCAAGGGCCTGCACTGGGTGCGGCAGGGCAGCGAGATAATGCACCTGACTATTGAGGAGGTAAAGGACGGGCGAATAGTGGTTCGAGACGCGACAGGCACCTCTGAAATGGTGGCGGAGGACAGGCCAATAACAGTGAGCCTTCTGGAAGGCGCGTCCGCCAGTGCGACGCCAGCCGTGGCTCCCGGCAGTTCAAGGCCCCCTATTCCACCGGCTGCAGGCAGCGCTTACACAGGTATCCCGCCTCGCGCAGGCATTCCACCGCGTACAAACGACGGGAGAAGGCCTCCGGTTTCGGTGGGCAGCCTGAAGTCGCGGTTGAGCGATGAGGAAAACACAAGGCTGGCGGCGCTGGGCGACCGGCTAAAAGCGATGCAAGAGGCCCAGTCGGCCAGGACCGTTCCAAATGAAGCGGAAAACGAGGATGAAGCCATGGCGATGATGAAGAAGCTGTTGGCCGATGCCGAGCGGGAGAATGCCGAGACAGAAGCCCAGACCGAGGCACAGGATCAGAACGAACCCGCCAGTAACAAGATACAGTTGCCTCCGAGCACGGCGAGGCGAAGATAGACCTCACCGGCATCCGGAATAGGATTCAAACCACACGTCAATTCCCCCAATTCAATGAGACCGAGCACTCCGCGGCGCCATCGCCGGGGAAGCTGCAGGCGACAAAGGCGGCAGTCTGTATTCATCAACGCAAACGGGTGCGTCCGCTGAGCCTGGGATAGCAACGGCACGAACCACTCCGGGGAGGAGGATACAGCGATTTATAGGACCTCGTCCTGCTATTCACGGCAGCGCCCTCCGGAGAGATCGCGGTCGGTCGACCAGGTGCGGAATGGAATTGGCTTTCAGGCTCAGTAATGCTCCAGAATCACCACAAGTCATCCCCCAAATTGACCGAATTATTAGGTGTTTTGCTGTATTTGAGGCTTTGCACGTTTTGCGCTTTCGGCACGCGGCTTGGGTGTTTTTTGGCCGAAAGCGGGGAACTTTCGGCATTTTTCGATGTCTGATAAATGGCGGGCGCTCAAATAGCGGCGTCAGGACCGAATGAGCGGCTGCGCAGGAGGCCCGGAAGAAATGCAAAAGTCAAAAATGAAATATCAAAGTTGTGGAATTGCCGCCCTGCGGCAATGACTTCCTCAATTTTGCACTTTGCACTTTGATTTTTGAGTTGAGCGGCAAAGGTGCGTATTATTTTTCTGGTTTATCAGGTTACGGGGTGATTTGCGATGACAAAACTTCGATTTTCTCACGCGGGATTCGGCAGGATTGTTGTCTTGTTGGCGAGCGTATTGTTGCTTGGCGATTGGGGCCTATCCGCAGTTTATGGGGCCTCGGAGTCCGGCGGCTTTAGGATATTCACGCTCAAGCACATCTCTGCAGAGCAGGGCAAGAAGTTCCTCGGCGAGGTCGGGATAGGCACAGTTTCGCAGCTTTCCGGCTCTCCGGCGCTTTTGGTGACGGGCAAGCCGGAGGATGTGGCCAAGGCCAAGGCAATTCTGGATATCGCTGATGCAGAGGAGGAATTTGCCATAAGGTCTCTGCCTGCCGTTTCCGGAGTTGCGGAGCCGCCCGCAGCCGAAGCCGTTGCCGAGAAGGTGGGCAACATATCGGTTGGGACATTCTCCAGCCCGCCGAAAGACACCGGGCAGGCCAGGGCCATAGTCGATGTCCACAACGGCTCGGTGGTGGTTGTTGCGCCGTCGAGCCGCATCGAGAGGGTCGTCTCGGCAGTCGCCAAGATGCTGGGGGACAAGAAGAGCAAGCCTGTCGAACCGGACAAGGCCGCTGACAGGTCCAAGACCGGGAAGATAGAGACCGTGCGCCCGGCGGACGCCAACGAACCCAACGGCGTTGCGGTCGCACGAACGCCAGAGGGCTCGAAGCCGCAGGAACCGGAAGAGAAACCTTCCAGTCTCTACGAACCCAATGCCCTTCCAAACGCCAACCAAGTCTTGACGATAAAGCTGCCCGAGAAACTTACGATAGTCAATCTGCTGGGGCTGGTTGGTGAATACATGAACCTGAATTTCATGTATGATCCGACCAAAATCCAGGGTGAAGTAACGCTGATGCTAATCGGGACCCTTCGCGGACCCGTTAAGGTGGGAGACTTGTATCCTCTGCTTGAATCGGTGCTGAGGTTCAGGGGTTTTGCGATGACCCGCAGGGGTAATTTGGTGACCATAGTGCCCGTAGCGGAGGCGATGGCGACAGACCCCGTGCTGGTGGAGACGGAGGATGACAAGATAACAGAGTACGGCCATGTGATTGTGACCCGTGTGTTCCGGCTGGAGCACATAGATCCGACCAGTGCACAGAACCTTCTGACCGGTATGGACTTGGGCACGAATGTTTCGCCGATAGCCGACGCGGGCGTGCTCTTTGTGACGGGGTATGCGTACCGTATGCCTCGTGTTGAGCGGCTTTTGAAGATGATCGACGTACCCGGCAGACCGAAGGCGTTCAAGTTCAGGCCGTTAAAATATACGATGGCTACCGCGCTTGCCCCCAAGATCAAGACTCTTGCCGAGCAGCTTGGCACTGTGTCGATTACGGTTGGGCAGATGTCTTCTCCGTCGGGTGCGCCGACGAGCGTCAGCGGGCGCATGCCCGGGGAAACGACGGTTTCATACACGGCGCGACTCCAAGCGGAAAGGACCGCCCGGACGCCAATTGCCCCTTCTGCTGCGCGTCCATCGAGCTCTGCGGCGCAGCAGGGTGTTTATCTGGATGCCGACGAGAGGACAAATCGCATTTTGATGATAGGATTTGATGAGCAGGTGGCGGCGGTGGAGGAACTGATAGATGCGCTGGACGTGGCGCAGACGGACCTTAGAACGCTGAAGCTATACAAGATCGAGCATGTGGACGCCGAGCAGGCGCAGAGGAAACTGCAGGAGCTTGGCATAATCGGGGGCGGCGGGGTGTCATCTTCCTCGTCGAGCTCGAGGATTACGGGCGGCCGAATTGGGTCGGCAACGAGGACGCCCATTACTCCGACGGCGCCGATGGCCCCCACGGCCCCGACTGGGCCGACGGGCGCCCCAGCCTTGACCACAACCGAGGAGGGGGCGCTGGTGGAGCAGCCCCAGGTGGTGATAATCGAGGCGACGAATTCACTGCTGATCAATGCGACAGCCGAGCAGCACACGCGGATAGCAGCGATTCTAAAACACGTCGATGCGCAAACGGACACAAAAACGATACCGTACGTCATCTATCCTCTGGAGAACCAAAAGCCCGAGGACCTGGCGACCATTTTGGAGAAGCTGATTCAGGAGACCGTCAAGGACAAAGAAGGCAAGATAGAACAGGTGATAAAGAAGACCGAAGAAGAGATTGTGATTGTCCCGGACGAGAACACCTTTTCGATTATTGTTTATGCGAGCAAGAAAAACCAGGAGTGGATAAGCAGCCTGATAAAGACGCTCGACAAGCGCCGGCCGCAGGTCCTGATTGACGTGACGCTGGTGGAGATCAGCAAGAACGACAAATTCGAATACGACCTTAATCTCATCCAGAGTTTTCCTGATCTGATTGAGACTTCAGGCCTGACCGCCGGAGATGCCAACGCCATAGGTAGTGTCGTTGGCAAGCTCTTAGGAAGCAAGAGAGACCGCTTCATAGATTATAGGGTCACGAGCGGGGCCGGCACCGGTTTTTACGGTGATACGCACATTAATGCCTTACTCACCGCCATGCAAGCAAAGGACTATGGGAGGATTCTGGCCAAGCCGAAGATCCTGGTCAATGATAATGAACAAGGCACAATCAGCACAACAGATACTACATACGTTCAGAAGACCTCTTCAATCCCGCTCAGTACGGGGACCGGCACGACGGTGACGACGGTGACTACCGCAGTTGATTATCAAGGATATGATGCCGGCATAAAGCTTGATATTACCCCTCATATCAGTGAAGGCCAGTTGCTTCGCCTTGAGATTGCGCTGACCCGGTCGGATTTTGGGACTATAACCGGAACGAAGCCCCCGGATACCACCAGCAGTGACCTGACGACGGTTGTAACCGTTCCGGACGGCAGCACAATAATCTTAGGCGGGATGGTAAAAATGAACCAGGGCAAAGGCGGGACAAAGGTGCCTTTGCTTGGCGACCTGCCGCTTGTTGGCGTATTCTTTAGAAGCGTGAGCAACAGCGACCTGCAGAGGCGGCTGTATATATTTGTCAAGGCCGAGATCATACGGCCTGCGGAGACCCTGGCGCAGGGGCTGCCGGACCTGGAGAGGATATCGCAGCGCAACAGGCTGGCGTTTGAGACATTCGAGCAGGAGTTTCAACGGTATAAGAGCGTTCCGGGCGTGAAGTCCAAACCGGTTGCGCCGGCCAAGGTGCTCGATACGGAGTAATCGGTGAACAAACTTGCCGTATAGCCGGTAGAATAGGGCGGCACAGGGTTTAGAGCTTTCGACGTGAATGAAAGATTTACTCATACGAACTGCAGAGCGCACGGAGCTGATTGACGCCGGTCAGCTGCGCAAGTTCCTCGACGAAAACAGCGGGCAGGGACGCATTGACGAAGCTCTGCTCAACTGTCCATACTTCACGGAAGACGCTGTTTTGAAGCTGTTCGCCGAGGCGCTGGGCTGGGAGTACCTGGCGGAGATACCGGCCAATTTGGTGCCCGTGGAGTTCATCGAGGCGGTGCCGGCGACTTATGCTCAACACCATTTTCTTATCGGGATCAAGCGGGAAACGGACGACGGCGAGATTACGGTGGTGCTGTCCAAGCCGCTGGATGCAAACGCCCTGGATAACGTCTCGAAGATGACGGGCCTTCCTGTCAGGGCGGCGATATCGACTCGTACGGCAATCACGGCGGTCATAGACGTTGCGTATGAACAGCGGTCAACCGTCATCGAAGAGGTGGCCGAGGAGCTTGACCAGCAAAACCTCGACCAGCTTGTGGATGAGGTTTCCGCTTCGGACGACCTGCTGAACGTTGTGAATCGGCCCCCGGTAATCAGGTTAGTGAATGATATTCTGTTTCGCGCTTTGCAGCTTAGGGCCAGTGACATACACGTTCATCCCTACGAAACGAAGGTCCAGATTCGGTATCGTATCGACGGAATTCTGTACGACGTGCTGAGCTTGAACAGGAACGTTCTTCCGCTGATTGTTTCCCGTATCAAGGTTATGGCCGGTATGGATATAGCGGAGCGTCGTCTTCCCCAGGACGGCAGGTGCAGCGTTCGACTGGGGCAGCGTGAGGTGGACCTGCGCATCAGCACAGTGCCGACGAGCTACGGGGAGCGCAGTGTTTTGCGGCTGCTCGACAAGAGCACGGGTTTGTTTACGCTGAACGAGCTGGGTATGTGGGAGGACGACCTGGAGAGATTTGATTCTCTTCTTCACCACTCCCACGGGGTCATCTTCGTGACGGGTCCCACGGGCAGCGGCAAGAGCACGACGCTGTACGCCAGCCTCAACAGGCTGAACTCATCGGAGAAGAACGTCATAACGATCGAGGACCCGATAGAGTATCAGCTCGAGGGGATAAGTCAGATTCAAGTTGCCTCGAAGAAGGGGATGACTTTTGCGACTTCGCTCAGGCACGTTTTGCGTCAGGACCCGGACGTGATTATGGTCGGGGAGGTCCGTGACATCGAGACGGCGCGTATGGCGATACAGTCGTCGCTGACGGGCCACCTGGTTTTCAGCACTCTTCATACGAACGACTCCGCCGGCGCGGTGAGCCGGCTTCTGGATTTGGGCGTCGAGCCGTACCTGGCAAGCTCGTCGCTGATTGCCATATTGGCTCAGCGATTGGTGCGCAGGGTGTGTCCGGACTGCAAAAAGGCGACGGAGCCTTCGGCGCGCGACTTGAGGGCGCTGGGTCTGTTGGGAAACGGAGACGGCGCGCCGGCGCCGCGGAGCAGCGAGGAGTTCTTTGTGGGCGCAGGCTGTGAGAAGTGTTTCCAGACGGGCTATCGCGGACGGACAGGCATCTACGAGCTGCTGTTGATAAGCGAGCAAATTCAGGACATGATATACCGAAGGGAAACAGCCGGTGCGATAAAGAAGAATGCTCTTGCGGCGGGGATGCAGACCCTGAGAATGGACGGCGCCAGGAAGGCGCTTGCGGGAATAACAACGGTCTCGGAAGTTTTGAGGGTGACACAAGCGGATGTGATTTAGATATATGCCGAGATACCATTACACAGCGATAGCGGCGGACGGCAGGAAGATGAAGGGCGCGATTGCCGCCGAGAGCTCTTATGTCGCGCGCAAGCAGCTGCGGGCGCGGAGCATCCACGCAACGAGTGTTTCGGAGGTCGGCTCGAGCTCCGAGCGCAAGGCCGCGTTCTTTTCGTTTTTCTCCAGGGGCGGCAGGACGCAGCTCATAGATTTCACGCAGCAGATGGCGACGCTGCTCAACTCGGGCATCAAGCTGACCGAGGCCCTTTCGGTTCTTACCATGCAGGTTTCGGATGGGCGGTTCAAAGCCGCCCTCACCGATATTCGCGACCGGGTGGTCACGGGCGAGTCGTTCACCGAGGCGCTGGGTGATTACGGCGATTATTTCGACGTCATATACGTCAGTATGATCCGTGTGGGCGAGGTTACGGGCACGCTGGCGGGGAGCTTTTCGATCATCGCCGGCTTTATGCAGAAGCGCCAGCGAGTCGAGTCCAAGGTAAAGACGGCGATGATATACCCGATCATTCTGATTCTTTTTTGCACAGCGGCGATAATCATTCTGACCACTGCGGTCATTCCTAAGATAGGCGAACAGATTAAGAGCACCGGGCACGATCTGCCCTGGATCACAAAGCAGGTGATGAATGTGGGTTACGTGCTGACCAGTGGGTGGGTAGTGGCGGTTATCGCAGTGCTCGTCTTGAGTGTATGGGGGATGAGGCGGTTCTTCAGGACGGAGCGGGGGGCGTACCTGCGGGACAAGGCCCTCCTTTCTCTGCCGATATTCGGCCCGTTGATAAGGCAGCGGGTAGTGGCGCGTTTTGCTTCGACGCTATCGACTCTTTTGGGTTCGGGGCTTTCTATGGCTGAGTCGCTTCGCGTTGTGGCGGAGGTCACGGGCAACGTGCTGATGAAAAGGGCGGTTCAGCAGGCCCGCGAGAGGATTCTGGCGGGGGCGGATATTGCGACGCCGCTGCGAGACAGCGGCGTTATCGACCCTGCCATCGCCCACATGGTTGCGGTCGGCGAAAAAAGCGGCGAGCTTGAGACTATGCTCAAAAATATCAGCGAAAACCTGGAGTCGTCAACAGACATGGTCATAGAAAGATTGAGCGCCGCGGTTGAGCCGCTTATCATAGTCGTTATGGCGGCCATAATCGGCGTGATTGCTTATGCGACGATACTGCCGATTCTGGAAGTGTCATCGTTCAAATGATAAGCGCTAGTGCAGGAGATTGAAATGACAAGGAAAAGTAAGAACAGGCAGAGGCGATCTGGTTTTACGATGATCGAGCTTATGGCGATGCTCATCATCATTGGCATACTTGCGACGCTGGTTGTGACGAAAGTGGCGAGCAAGATCGACCAGGCGCGTGTAACGACCACGAAAACGAATTTGAAGAGCCTTCATTCGGCGATTAATCAGTTCAAGATGGACACGGGGCGATACCCGACCGAGGAGGAAGGCCTTACGGCCCTCCTCGAACAGCCGGGCGACGTGACAGGGTGGGAGCCGGGTGGGTATCTGGAGACCACGGAGATCCCTAAGGACGCCTGGAATATTGATTTCATCTACGAGCTCGAGCCGGCCAGCGGCAAGCCGTTCGTGATTAAAAGCTTCGGCGCCGACGGTCAGGAAGGCGGCGAGGGATACGATGCCGATCTGCAGAGCACAGATGCTTTTTGATGTTCACGGAATAGAAAGATGCGAACCGTACGCGTTCAGCGGCGTTCGGCGCCGCGGCCGCGGCCGCGGCGGCTTTACGTTCATTGAGCTGGTGATTGCGACTGTGATCATTGGGCTGTTTGTAGCGCTGGCGCAGTTGCGTCTCTTCGGGCTGCTGCGGAAGAATACGTTTCGGGCGCAAGTTCAGGAGTTTGTATCGGCGATGCGAATGGCCGTTATGGCGGCGGCAGAGAGCGACAGGAGATACGAGGTGATTATCGACTTGGCCGAACAGGGTTTTATGCTGCGTCAGATTACATCGCCGGATTTGTCTGAGGTTCTGGAGGAAGAGATAATAATCGAGAACTATTTCAGTGATAACTGCCGTGTTGCTTACGTCGAATTCGACGACGGGGATTACACGAATGAGGACAGGGCGAAATTCCGGGCCGGGCATGCCGGGTGGCAATATGGCGGCGTGATAGTCTTTCTTGATTCGGACGAGCGTCCACATTCGGTTGTAGTGAACCGTCTGAGCAGGATGATTGTGTTGAAGGAAGGGGAGGTCGGACTTTTGGAGCCTAAGGCCAAAGATGACGTGCCATTCTAAAGCTCGTTGGGGTTGCGGCTTATGGCGAAATGCAAGCCTATGGCGTTTCGGCCATTGCAGCCGGGGTACGGCAGGGGCAGGAAAGAGGGGTTTTACCCTGGCGGAGGCGGTCGCGGCCCTGGTGATACTTGCGTTTTTCAGCTCAGGGGTATTGGTTGTGATAAACCGCTGCATGGCCTGGGCGGCGGATTCCGCCGTGCGCATCCAGGCATTCGAGGTTGCACGCGAGAATATGGAGAAACTCCTTAGCTCCGATTCTCTTAAGGAGATGAGCGAGTACGGTGACAGTGAGAAGTATCCCGGAATCAAATGGCAAACCGACGTTGAGACGTTTTACGAGCCGATAACGTCGCGTATGTGGGTCAGGGGTGTTTGCACGGCTCAGTATGAGGATGCCGCCGGTGAAGAGCAAACGATAGAGCTCACGCACTGGCTGACCAACGTAACCAAGGAACAGATGCTTGAGCTTACGCAGCGCGATGAGAAGGAAAAGACGACGCTGGCCGGGCAGGTCCTCGAGACTGTCGAGGATGCGGCCGCGTATGCAGGTGTGGACGTGGGGACCGTCGAGAAATGGATAGACAACGGGATGTTGACGCTGGAGAACGGGTCTTTCGTAAAGCAGAACCTCGATCTCTACAAGAGCAGCGGCGGCAGTCCGACCGCCGAACAGGTGCAAACGCAGATCCAGTCCGAGGCTGAGCTGGTTCAACAAGGGACCGGCCAGGGACAAGACGCAACCGGCGAGCAGGAGACGGGAATGACCCAGGCTGAATGGCTCGACAAGATCGATCCGACAACCGGGTTGACGAACGGAGAGCTCGATCAGATGAGCGTGCAGGAGTTATTCGACTTATTGATGAAACGGGCGAATAAGGAGCCGTGATTGAGATGGCCGCTGTGATGATCGAAAATGATATGAAAGAAGGTTTGCACAGGTCCGAGAGCCGGGGCGGTTTCTCCTTGGCGGAGGTGGTTGCTGCGCTGCTGGTAGGCTCGATGCTCCTGATTGCGTTGTTGGGCATTTACGGCCGCGCCGAGCGGGCAACCGCGGCGGTGAACCGCAAGCTCGACAGCTCGCGGCTGCCCGCTGAGATCATACAGCGTATCGCCGAAGACCTCGACAAGGTGATTTCGCCGGGTTCGGAGACGAAGATCACGATCGAGAACAAGTACAAGAACGGTTATCCGGCGGCTATGCTGACGATTGTGCGGACCATTGTTGACAGCAAGGACAAGGAGCAGACGCTGGAGGAAATCACCTGGCTGAGCGGATATGACATTGAAAGTGACATGGACGGTCTGGTCCTGTACCGCGGCCACAGCGGCATAACGCAGGAGGACAAGCTGCTGGACGATCAAAGAGCCGAGTGGGAGAAGGGTTATCCACTGGTGCCGATTTGTTCCGGCATTACGTTTTTTGAGATACTGGTCCCAAGCGGCGAGAAATTCCTGAACAAGTGGACGGGCAATTCGCTGCCCAAGGGGATTGTGGTGACCATATCCTTCGCTGAGCCTATCGAGACTCCGACGGGCGACTACGAAGTGGCGAAGGAGGACAAAACCACGCGGACTATAGCTATCGACAGAACAAGAAAGATCAACTTTGAGCTGGTTCCGCCCGAGGAGGCGGCAGGTAAAGGTAATGCAAAAACAGGGTCCATATAATTTTAGCGGGCGCGACCGCACCGGGATAGTGCTGTTAGTGACATTGGTGCTGCTGGTCGTGCTTTCGACGCTGGCTTATACACTGAGCGGGCGGGTAGCGGCTCAGCGCCACCGGGACCAGTACATTATAGACTACAGCCAGGCCCGCTATAGCTGCGACTCGGCGGTGAAATACGCGATTGCGACGCTCGAGGACCTTGAGCCTGAACTAATCAGCCGGCCCAACGAGCCGGACTTTTCCGATTTGTTCGCGATGAGCGAGGAGCAGTACCAGGAGCTTTTGGCGCAGGTGGCGGCACAGGCCGGATACACCGATCAGAAAGAAGAAGTGAACGAGAGTCCCAGCAGTTTCAGCGACCTCGTAAGGGCTCTCGATGCCAACGACGTCAACGATGTTAACGACGCCAATGAGGTTGTTGAGCCTAATGATTATGACCCGCTGGATAATATCAAGATTCCGGGTCCGTACGGGCCGGAGTGGCCTTTTGTGACCGAGCCGGTCGAGTTCGAGCTCGGCTCCGCCACCGTGAAGATTGAAGTTGAAGACGAGAATGCAAAATATCCGCTGGGCTGGACGCTGCTGGACGATCCGAAGATCAAGCGTGAGGCCCAGGCGGGATTCGAGACGTTCTGCGAATGGATGGGTATGAAGGGGGCGGACATGGACTGGCTTGGAGAGCAGTTGAAGGCGATAGGCGAAATAAGGCCGTTCCAAGTTGACTTCAAGCCCATAACCAGAACTGTCAGGGGGACGTCAAGCTCGCCGGCGGACACAAATGTCAGGACGACGGCGAGCTTGCCGGCGGACGCGAACCAGCCGAGCAGCGCCAAGAGCGACGCAGCGCGCAAGAGAACGGCTCCTCTAACACGCATCACGAGGAAGAGCGTATCAGTTCCTGAGCAGATTGCCGAGCAGAGCACATTTTATGCGAGGCTTTTCCACAGCTCGATGCTCGACATCGAGTCGCTTGCCAGGCCGATCGTAGTAAGCGACAGGAGAGAAGAATCGGCTCTGAAGTATATGGGGACGTGGGCCTCAACGAAGGTGAACATAAATACGGCGCCTCGGCACGTGCTGGAGGCGGCCTTTATTTTCGGCGGCGACGCCGACAGAATTGCCGATGAAATCATCCGGCAAAGGCGCATAAAGCCTTTCGAGAACCTGGACGAATTAAAGAAGTCGCTGTTTGGTTATACCGACTCGATTGGAAAGTGCGAGAAATTCATTACGACGTCGAGCACGTTCTTCACGATTCGAGTGACGGCGGTGAGCGGGGTCGCAAAGGCGTCGTCTGTTATAGCCATAACCAAAGAGGGCAAGAAAGTGCAGCGGATCGCCGTGATGAATATTTGAGTAGCGAGGTTTATTTAGGAGTTTGCTCGAAGTGGAATTGAAAAACTACCTTGGTATTTACATAAGCAAAGACACGGCCACGGCAGTGTGCGTCGATTCGCAGGGCAAAGACGGCGGCGTGGTGGGCTGTTTCAGCGTCCGCGCGGAGGACAAGGCCGAGACCTCGCCCCACCTGCTGGCGAGCCTCATTTCCCAGGGCTGCGCCGAGAGACAGTGGCAGTTTGCTGAAGTCTCGGTGGCCCTGGATTGTGCTATGTTTATGCAGCACAACGTGCACAGTGAGTTCACCGATCCCAAGCAGATTGCCGCGACGATCAGATTTGATGCGGAAGAAGCCCTTGCTACGGATGTAAGCGACGTTGCGATAACCTTCCAGATTACTTCAAGCAACGAGGCGGGCTCGGAGCTGACGGTTTTCACGGCGAAGAAGAAGATGCTGTCGGATGTTCTTACTTCCCTGCAAAGCGGCGGCATGGACCCGATGAGCATAGAGCCGGACGTCAATTGTCTGTCGAGGTATGTTTGCCGCAAGCTCTCGGGGTCCGGATCCGAGCAGGGAGGGACAATGTTCGGAGTGCTTTCGACCCGCAGCGGATATTTGATAGCTCCGCATAAGAACGGCGCGGATATTCAGAAGGCGTCAAGGGTACGGACTTTTCTGGTAGGCTCGGCGAAGAATAGAGACGAGCTGCTCGCGCGCGAGGCGCTTATGACGACTGCCTTGACCGAGGGCAGCGACCCGGTAAGCCGTGTGAGAGTCTTCGATTCCGCGGGGGTGGTGGACTGTCGGCGGTTGGGCGAGCGGCTGGGCATCGAAACCGAGCAAGTGGATCTGGCCGGCGCCGCCGTGGTGGACAAGCAGGTTCTGGCTGAATGCGCCAACCCTGTAGATTTTGCAATCGCCTGCGGCGCGGCGCTGGGGCACATCGAGAAGGCGCCGTTGGCGAGTTTCCGCGACGATTATATGCCTTATCAGGGCAAGAAGATCAGACTGCAGAAGGCGCTGAAATATTTCAGTGTATCGTTTACTGTGCTTTTGACAGCTGTGGGCCTGTATTTTCAAACTCAATTATTCGGTGTGAGCAAGTACCAGGGAAAAGTCCGCGATAAATTCGCGGCAGACTACTCGATCGTCATACTAAACCAGCCGCTCTCGGACGGCTTCGCGTTCAAGGATGCTCTCAAAAAGCTCAAAGACGTCAAGAGGCAGGTTGAAAAGAGCAGCGCCGGGGTCACTGCGGATGATGAAGCTGCAGCGTCAAAGCTCACGTTGGTGCTGGATGCATTCAACAAGAGCGCGGCGCAGACGGATTTGAGCATAAAGACGGTCTCTATTACGGCGCGAAGCATCACTATAATAGGCGACACGTCCAGTCGCGGGAACACGATGAAGTTCTTCGCCACCGTCAAAAGCAGCGGCCTTGCGATTGTCAACGAGACGCTTAGCACGGAGGCCGGGCGGGACAAATTCAGGATAGGAGTTGAGCCGGTGAAGAAGTAGCTGAGGACGTATTTCAATGAAGGAATTGTACAAGAATCCGACTTTATACTATTTGCTCGTTCCCGCTGTGATAGCGGTTTGGCCTTTGCTTGTCTGGGGACTGTATTTGCCGCAGTCAAAAGAGACCTTGAGCGATGAGGTGATGTACTCTCAGGAAGGTCAGGTCACAGCATTGGATATTCTGAGGCTTGATCCAGAGCGACTGAGCTTTGCCGACGCGAACAATACCGGCGACGAATTCAGCTACGCTACAGCAGTCGATAAGGTTGCCGGAATGTGCGGCATACCGGCGAGCAAATACAAGCTCAGCACCGGACCGCTTATGAAAAAGGACAAGCAGAGGACTCAAAGCGCCCACTTGAGATTCGACCAGGTGAGTATCGTCCCATTGGCCAAGTTCCTGTCGCTGATGCAGCTTAGGTGGAGTGCCCTGCAGTGTGACGAAATCAAGCTGAACAAGGTCAAGGCGGAGGGTCAGCCTGATCTTTGGACCGTGGACGTGGACTTCAAGTACTATTTCTGACGCCAAACCAGCAAGGCAACATATCCATTTGCAAATACAAGACTTACGCTGACCAGTGCCCTTGCAGGGCTTGACTTGAACACAAAGAAATTGTGAAAAACGCGACAAGACGGGTGTGCAGCCCTTCGTTTTGCTGCCTTCCTGTCTTGCACTTCGTCGGAAGGGCAGCTATCACTATATGTAGTATATTGCCCAGATTTCCAGCGGATGGTCCTGCAAGCAGTCTTGGTGTTAAAATAGGCTCGTCCCGTCCCCTGCTCGTAGTATTGGCGAGCCGGTTTTCGCCTCTAATCCGTTCACAATTGGGGAATTACTGCGGTTCGCCAAATATTGAACTTTTCTAAAGTTTTTGACGTATTGTTGTCGATATCAACACTGGAAGGATGTTCCAGGCCTCACAAGGGATTAAGGGGGCATACAAGATATAGTGGTTATTGGTTTTGGGCGAGAAACGGACGTTTTCGTGCTGAAGTCCACGAATAAGGTAGTTTTGAATGCCAAATTTCGACTGCAACAGGGGTTTTGAAGACCGAAATCGACTTAGGGATTATGTCGCTGAGGACCTATCGGCAGATCAGGATTTGATTATGGAGCAAATCCTCGAAAACATCCATACTACGCCGATAGGCCAGGTTCTCAAAAAGATCGCTTCGCTGCCGGAAGTTCGCAGGTCTAAGGTTCTGGACGTAAGGCAGCAGCTCACTGAAGGCAAATATGATTTGAATGAGCGGCTGGACATCGCTCTTGAGAAGGTTCTCGAAGATCTCGCCACGTAAGAGCCTCCACTCCTGGCGTTGGTTTGACAACGGACGTTTTTGAGAAACGAGGAAGGATATTCCCCCCTTTGTTTGCTGCCTGGCGGCAGCAGGTTTGCCTGGGCAGCACAACCCTTCTGTCAAGTATTACACTACTTCGGGCACATCGTCGTCCGGCGTGTCCATTGCCGGCGGCTTGTAGCCGGGCTGCTTTGACTTTCCCACCTCTTGTTTGAAAGCGGCAACAACCCGATCCTGGATCCTTCGCCGGCATTCCGCATTTATCGGATGTGCGATATCGGCGTGCAGTTTCATTCTGCCCTTGAAGTCCTTTTTGACGCGGTTCTCCGGGAGCGATGTTCCACAATTGTTGCAGAATTTGGCCCTGAGATGGTTTTTGCCTCCGCACTTTTCACAATGGTCGCTCATTTTTCTGGATGGCATAGCAACAAAGTGGCCGTTTGTGCCCTCGATGATTTTGATGTCTCGCACGACAAATTCGTTGTCTATCGTCATGGAGCAAAAGGCTTTGAGCCTGTCGTCCTTGTTGCTCACCAGCTTGACTCTGACCTCGGTGATCTTCATTTTCTTTGCCTCGCTCGAAAGTTTACCATCTATTGTTCCTGACTATGATGCTCCGGCACCCGATTTCCCGGCGTATTCTCTGCTGGTATTGGACAGCCTTTCTCTCATCGGCGTTGTCGATGATGCAGAACATTGCGGACCCACTTCCGCTCAAGCAGCAAGGCGCGATACCGAGCGATTCAATTTCCGCTTTCAATTCGGCAAGGTCGCTTTCCAGACCGAAACATATTTTCTCGAGCATATTTGCGCACATTTTCACTACTAAATCAATCCTGTATTCTAAGATATGTTCTTTTATGTGGCTGCTGAGGGCTTCATAGACGGTTTGGTCGTGGGTGTAATTGGCGTAAACCCTTTTTGTAGAGACACTTACGTCGGGGAGTATCAGCAGGGCCAGGAAGTCAAATTTTTTGCTCAATTTTCTGATTTTCTCGCCTTTTCCCGTGCAAAAGGCGAGCGGTCCATCTAAAAAGAAGGGCACGTCGCTGCCGAGCAGGGCCGCCAATTTGGCCAATTCCGGCGTAGCAAGAGCCAGTTGCAGGTATTGGTTTAGGCCGATTAGAGTAGCTGCGGCGTCGCTGCTGGCTGAGCCGAGCCCGGAGCCTGCGGGGATGTTCTTGGTCAGGGTGATACTGATATCGACACTGCGATGGCAAGACTCGAGGAGCAGTTGGGCGGCCTTATAAACGAGATTGTCGTGTCCTTCGGGCGCCCATTCGGGGCCTTTGCAGATAAGCTCGACGTCGGCCTTTGTGCCTGGCTGTATCAGAACTTCGTCGCACCAGTTGATTTTGGCCATTATGGTTTCCAATTCGTGAAAACCATCCGGGCGCTTGCCCGCCACCAGCAGGGAGAGATTGATTTTGGCCGGGGCCCTGACAAGCAGACCGTGGCCGCGAGTCTCGAATTGTTTCTTCCCGTTCATAGTTGCTCGTTGACATTATAGCACGCAGGCCATATTTTGATACAAAAAATCGGCCACAGAGAAGACATCCCCGCTACTCGCTTCGGCGATTAAGGCGTGGGGACAGGGAGGGCACAGACAAGAAAACGGCCACCAAGAAACAAAGGAAGACGGGAAACGGGCGGCTAAAAAAATACGAAACAAGAAGAAATGGCGAAAATTGGAGACCAAGGGGTATTTTTTGTTTGGGGGCGTTGGTGACACGGTTTGCAGTTGTGTTTACGGCTGGTGGGCCGGCAGGAGAATTTACAGATGAAAAAGACGACAAAGAAGCAAAAAGGTGCGGGTAGAAGGCAGCGCACGTCGGCAGAGATGGAATTCTACCGGCGCTGCGGCGAGATAGTTGAGCTGACGGATGCGTTCTGTTTTGCGCACCTGAACGACGAGTATCGGGAGCTTTGTCAGGAGATGATGCTTGAGCTCTGCACGGCTGATTTTCCGCTTGATAAGGGCGGGCCTGCCGGCTGGGCCAGCGCCATAGTCCACGCCCTAGGGTGGGTCAATTGCCTGCAGGACCCCGAACAGTCTCCGCACATGACCTCGGCGCAGATAGCAGAGGGATTCGGCGTGTCACAAGCGACTATGGCGGCGAAGTCGAAAATCATCCGCGACGAGCTTGACCTGATCCCGATGGACCCAGGCTGGTGCACAACGGCCATGCTGGACGATAACCCGCTGGTCTGGATGTTGGAGGTCGATGGATTCATGATGGATATTCGCTACGCGCCGCGAGAGGCGCAGGAAAAGGCGTATCGGCTGGGATTGATACCTTATATCCCCGCCGACAAGCGAGAAGCGGATTTGAAGTCCGGCACAGGGACAAATATCTTAAAGTTTCCCTCCGGTCGGAATGAGGCTTCCCGCTCAAAGTCCATCCCACAGTCAAACGACAGCTTATACTCGCTGTTTGAAGCATTGGAGGAGTGAAGAATACCAAATGCCGAATGATGAAATCGTAAATCCCAGGTCCGGCCGGAACGAAACTGGCGCGGGCCAAAACCGGGTGGCGTGGTGGCACCTGCACAGGCGATTATATGACTGGGTCGTTCACTGGGCATATACCACCCACGCCCAGGTAGCGCTTTTCCTGCTGGCCTTCGCCGAGTCCAGCTTCTTCCCCGTTCCACCAGACGTTTTGCTGGCAGCAATGTCGTTGGGCAATCCAAAAAAGTGGCTCAGGTTCGCTTTATTGTGCTCAATCGCCTCTGTCATCGGCGGCTGTTTCGGCTATATCATCGGCATGTTCCTGTGGGCAGGCGTCGGGAACTTCTTTCACAACCACGTCCCCGGCTTTTCCCGCGACGTTCTTGTTCTCACATCAGGCCAGGAAGTCCACGGCCTTGTTGACCGAAATTGCATTGACGCCAAAATGACACTCGACCCCCGGCCGAAATTTGAAAAGACGCTCGCTTACCCGCTTGTCCTTTCTATACCCGATGGGCAGAACCAGTCCTTTGACGAAAAATCAATAAAGGAGGTCAAAATCAATCCATTCACCAGCGTTGGTGCCTTATACGAGAGATACGACTGGGAAATCGTCGCTATCGCCGGCTTCACCCCCATCCCTTACAAGGTCATTACCGTTACCGCCGGCGTGTTCAAAATCAACTTTATTGTCTTTTGCATTGCCTCGGTCCTCAGCCGGTCCGCACGCTTTTTTGTGGTTGCGGGCCTTCTCGGCTGGAAGGGCGAGAAGATCAGGCCCGTGATTGAGAAGTACTTCAACTGGTTTGCGCTTGCGTTTATGGCGCTGTTAATCGGCGGATTTCTTGCGATAAAGTGGCTGTATTGATGGTTGGTAAGTGGTGAGTGGTGAATGGGTGGGCGATTATGAACGATAATCAAAGGCAGACGCTTCTGAAGGTTGCACGCAATACGGTTGAGGCGGTTATCCGCCGGCGGCCTGTGCCGAAGGTGAAGTCGGAAGATCCTGAGTTGAATGCTCCCTGCGGCTGTTTTGTGACGCTCAAGAACAGGGATCGGCTGCGCGGCTGCATCGGCAATTTCACTTCGGAGGGACCTTTGATTGAATTAGTTGCCGAGATGGCAAAGGCCTCGGCCACCGGCGACCCGCGGTTCTTTGGGGACCCGATAACTCCGCGGGAATTGGACCAGCTTGACGTGGAGATATCGGTCTTATCGCCTCTGAGGCGGACGGACGACCCTCTGAGTCTTAGGTTGGGGATTGACGGTGTTTACATAAAGAAGGGCAGGGCCTCGGGCTGTTTTCTGCCGCAGGTGGCGACGGAGACCGGCTGGAGCAAGGAGGAGCTCCTCTCGTACTGCTGCTCACACAAGGCCGGCCTGGCGCCGGACGCCTGGAAGGACCCCGGTACAGATGTTCACCTCTTCACCGCCGAGGTCTTCGGCTCGCCGTTCGCGGATTTGTAAGGCAACTCACCCCGGAGCGAGCATCCGATGTCAGCAAAAGAATCGGAGTGAAATTATGCGCAAGAAAGTCGTTGCCATTATCGGGACGTACTACAGGGGCGGGGTGTGGATTCGCGTGAAAAATAGCGGTCGCGGTGGCAAAATGTGGTGGATTTTTGGGTATTTGCAGCCGATTCTTAGGGTAATGTGAACGATTGCAGCCCGCCGGTGGATGTGCCGAATCGGGTAGTATGGGCCGAGGGCGGTGCTGCAACACCGCAAGCCGCTGATTTCGAGAGCGAACTGTGTTTAGAGTATTTGCGTCAATCTGGATGGCTGCGATTGTCTGCGTGGCGGGATGCTCCAAATCCCAAAAGATATCGGACTTGGCCTCGGCGGAATTCTGGAAGAGCGACTACGGCCCAGGCTTGAAATTGACCACTGCTCACTACGAGATATTCACAACTCTTGACGACCCGGTGATACTCCGGCAGGTTCCGCACTTTATGGAATCGGCCTACCGCGGCTACAATGAGCAGCTCCCGGAGCCAATCGAGACGGCGAACAAGTTCACAGTCTATCTCTTTGCCGACCGTGAGCAGTGGGTGGATTTCACCAAGGCGTTCACCGGGGAACACGCTGACTTGTTCTGCAAAATAAAAGCCGGCGCATACTGCCATAACGGGGCATGCGTCACGTATGACATCGGCAGAAAGCGAACGTTCTCGGCCCTCGGACACGAGGGTTGGCATCAGTTTAACAGCAGGCATTTTGAGTTTCGGCTGCCGAGCTGGCTTGACGAAGGAGCGGCGATGCTCTTCGAGTCGCCGCGAGTGGAAAACGGCGAATTCCGTTTTGAGCCGGGTGACAATGCGTATCGATTGGACGCGCTGGCGCAGACGCTGCAGAAGAACCGGATGATCCCGCTGAAGGAGCTGCTTGCAACCAATCCCGGCGAGGTGCTGGCCGCGGACGAGACCGAAACTGTGATGGCCTTTTACAGCCAGTCGTACGCGCTGGTGCGTTTTCTTCGTGAGGGCAGCTATGGCTCGAAGCTAAGCGACTATCGGAATCTGCTGCGGGACGGGCTTAACGGAGATTGGCCGATCGATGAAGTCAGCAAGCGAATCGCACGGGATAGAAACCTCCCGAGGACAATCCTGTGGAACCGAATTGTCGGCGTGGGATTATTCGAGAAGTACATCGGCGAGGATTTCGAGAATATCGAAAGACAATACATAACCTACTGCAGAAGTTTAGTCACGGACTGACTGCCGAGAACGCCCAAGAGGATCCCGGCCGAGCGGCAGTGGAATCAACGGTTATGTCCGATCACTATTCACCACCCATAATTCTGGCATCGGCCTCGCCGCGGCGAAGAGAGCTGCTGACGCAGGCAGGCTATCAATTCGAGGTTGTTCGACCCGACGTCGATGAGTCGAGTTTTGCGGTTGCGGACGTCGGGGCCGATGAATACGCCGAGCGCCTGGCCCTGGCCAAGGCGAGGAGCGTTGCCGAGCGCTTTGCGGATCGCGTGGTCATCGGGGCCGATACCGTTGTGGATTCTGCCGGCGAGATAATCGGCAAGCCCGCCGACGCGAGGCAGGCCGAGCAGATTACCAGAAAGCTCTTCAGCGCACCGCACAAAGTGATAACCGGCCTTGCTATTGTCAGGCTGAGCGACGGGACGCAATTAGTTGCGAGTGACACCACAACCGTATATCCCAGGAGAATGACGGCAAAGCAAATCGCCGAGCATATCAGCAGCGGCACTTGGCGGGACAAGGCGGGCGCCTACGCGATACAAGAGACCGGCGACCAGTTCGTCGAGAGAATCGAAGGCAGCCTGACGAATGTGATGGGCCTGCCGATGGAGCTTTTGGAGCGGATGCTGGCGCAGGTTCGCGGGGTCCAGCCGGGCAGCAAGCAATAGCGACTAATTCGTATCACGATATCTCGTAGCTTGCAGTTGGTATCGTTGTCCGGTGATGGATAATGCTCAGCAACATCCGAGTTGCCGGATTGCCATTGTGAGCCGACCGAAGGAAGGCGCGGCAATCTCAAGTATTCAAAAGGTTATGAGATTGCCGCAGTCGCTGCGCTTCTTCGCAATGACAGCCGGCGTTTTGCCCATTACGGAGCACCAAGCGCGGTTCACCTCCATTGTTTTGAGCGTTGGAGTTCTTTCTATCCCGTCCGGCGCTCATAGGCCCGGTAGAGCAGGTCCAGCTCGGCTTTTTTGGCGTCGAAGCTGCTCTGCAGCTCCGCGAGCTGTTGCGGATTTTTATAGACAGCCGCGTCGCCAAAGCGTTCGTGCATCTCGGCCAGCTCCTGCTCAATCGTGTTGATTAGCTCTTCCAGCTTCTCAACGGAGTATTTGTTGAAGCGTTTGAGCTCTTCGGGCGTCCCGGGGCGGGGCTTGCTCCTCGCATGGGCGGGCCGACGCTTTCGAGGGGCGGTGCGCGGTTCGGTCTTTTGCTGCTGCATCTCTATGCGTTTGCGAACCGCCGACGCATAGTACGAGTACACGGGCTTTATATCCACGAACTCCGTTCTGCCGAGGCAGCGGTTGCCCAGCTCATCTGTCCCGACGACCAGCAGTCTGTCCACAATACGATCCAGAAAGTACCTGTCGTGGCTCACCACAATCATCGTTCCGACGTAGTCGTCCAGGGCGGCCTCGAGCATCTCCCGGCTGGCAATATCCAGATGGTTGGTAGGCTCATCCATAACCAAAACATCCGGCTCGGCAAGGACCAGCTTGCAGAGCATCAGACGATTGCGCTGCCCCCCGCTCAAATCTCCGCATTGCTTGAACACATCTTCGCGCGTAAAGAGGAAGGCGCCGAGCCGGTTGCGCAGCTGCTCCGATGAGAGCGCCGGATTGGCGCTTGAGGCCTCGTCCAAGACGCTCCTGGCGGAATCCAGCACGTCACCATGCTGGTCGAGATAGCCGACGCGGAGGTTCTTGCCCATGCGAATGCTTCCGGTCGATGGCTCAATCTGTCCGAGGGCCAGTCTCAGGAGCGTGCTCTTGCCTGTGCCGTTGGGGCCGGTGATGCCGATTCGCCGGCCGCTGAGCACATCGAAGGTCAGGTCCTCAAACAGCGTCAGATCGCCAAAGGATTTGCCCAGGGCCTCGCAGCGCAGCACTAAGTCACTCGTCCGATCAATCTTACTGAACGAGAAGCTGATTGTCTTCTGCCGGGATGGTTTGTCCAGGAAGTTGGGGTTCTCCTTGAGCAGGCGTTTCAAGATAGTCTTTCGGCCGCGAGCAGTCTTGCGCATCCCTTCCTGGTCCTTGTTGCGGGCGATGAAGTCCAGCGTGCGCTCGACCATCTCGGTGCGTTTGGTGTGCTCGCGCTGTTGCTGCAGGCCTAAGGTCTGTTTGGTCTGCACATAGTTGCTGTAGTTGCCGCTCCAGACACGGGCCCGGCGGTTTTCAACTTCAATGATTTTGCACGCAACTTTATCCAGCAAGGACCGGTCGTGACTGATGATGACGGCAGCTCCGCTGTAGCCGATCAAAAACGTCTCCAGCCATTCGGTTGCCTGCAGGTCCAAATGATTTGTCGGCTCGTCCAGAAGCAGCAGGTCCGTATCGAGCATCAAGACCTGTGCCAGGCCGAGGCGCGACAACTGCCCGCCGCTAAGCGCCGAGGTCCTGGCATAATGCAGCTCAGGCTCAAAACTCAAACCCGCCAGGGTCGTATGGATGCGGGTCTGGTAAGCATATCCGCCGGCGACCTCAAAATCACGACACAGGCGATCATACTGCCTCATCTTGGCCTGCAGCGCCGAACCGGTCAGCGTTTCCATTTCAGCAGAGACGGCCGCGATTGCACGCTGGAGCTTGAGCAGATGCTCCACGCTGGCGTGCATCTCTTCCAGGACGGTAAGGCCGCCGCTGAACGTCTTTTCCTGCGGCAGGTAGCCGATGTGCAGCCCCCTCTGTTTGACCGCTCGGCCCATGTCCGGCTGCACCTGGCCAACGATCAGCTTCAGAATCGTGCTCTTGCCCGAGCCGTTGGCGCCCACCATGCCGACCTTCTCGCCCGGATGGAGCTGCAGATTCAGCCCATCCAGGACAACCTCCGGGCCGAAAGCTACATGAATGTCACGCAGTGTTACAATGGCCATAGATCACGAACCTTTTGGGTACAGTTCCTTTTGTACAAGCGTCGAACAGCCGGTTTGCTCCCAACACTGAGAAACGTTATAGCTCCTGATCAAGACAGGAGGTAGGGTGGGCTTCAGCCCGCCACTTCGCCCGCGCAGGTTCGGTGGGGCAAGCCCCACACTACGAGTTCTGCTCTTGGGGCATCTCTCGAAGGAGGTCTCTGCCGCGACATAACTTCCTTAGACGCCTTTGGCGGACAGATGCTCGGACCCTGTTCTTTTCAGCCCTGCTGCATTGCGTCGGTGAAGGTTTTGATGTTGTTGGCCCACTTTCTGGCCTCGAGCATCTCGACTTTGTCCTGCTTTACGAGCATAGCAAGGTGCTTTTCGAGGGCAATCATTTTTTCGTCGGGCCTGTCGCGTGTTTTGGTCTGTAGCTGGGTGTACATCTGCTCGATTTTTCCGGTGCGTATGAGGTTGGCGCAGGCGTAGTTGTTGTTGAGTATTTCCATTGCCACGAGCCGGCCCCTGCCATCTTTTCGGGGGATGAGCTTCTGGCTGACGACGTATGCAAGTCCGAGAGAAAGCTGGTTGCGCACCTCGGCCTGCCGGCCCGAAGGGAAATAATCGAGGATTCGCGTTATGCTTCCGGTGGTGTCCCGTGTGTGCAGCGTCGAGAAGACGAGGTGCCCGGTTTCGGCGGCCATAAGTGTCATCGCTATCGTTTCGGGGTCTCGCATTTCGCCGACAAATATGACGTCGGGGTCCTCGCGAAGCATCTCTCGCAGGCCCTGCAAAAACGACTTGACGTCTTTTCCGATCTCACGCTGTGAGATGATCGAGTGCTTCTGCGGAAGAATGTACTCTATGGGGTCCTCGATGGTTATGATTCTGCAGGCGTTTTTCTCGCTGATTTGGCAGATTAGTGAGGCGATGGTTGTGGATTTGCCGGCGCCGGTGATGCCCGTCAGAAGGACCAGGCCGTGCTTGCGATTAACGATATCCTGCCAGATATTGTTTGGGAAACCGATTTCCTCGATCTTCGGGATGTCCAGCGACAGCGCGCGGATTGCTGCGGCGAGCCCATCGTTGTCCTTGAAGATGTTTATACGAAACTGAAGCGAGCCGAGCCGATACGAACAGTCAATGCTGTGCTGAATATCGAGTTTTCTTGCGTTCTCCTCGCTGACGAGGGGATAGATAAGGCGCTTCGCTACATCTGCGGTTACGGCGGGGCCTTTGAGCTTTACGAGGTTTCCGTCGATGCGATACGTCGGCGGGGCGCCGACCTTAAGGTGCAGGTCCGAGACGCGCATCGCGCCGTGCTCCTGGAAATAGGCGAGCAGATCAAGAATGCTGAAATCGCCGAGATCCGCGGCGGTATAGACCTTTGCTGACGCAGAGTATTCTGCACTCATATTCGTCTCCACTGAAAACCGGCGCAAGAATGCGATTATGGTTGTTGCAGACGTCTTTCTTTATATCGGCAAAAAAGTATATCGGCAGAAGCGGCGAAAGCCAAGTGCGTAATTTCCTCGCTGCAACCACAATCAGGCATGCGCCCAAGGCAGTTCCTTTATATCTTCGCGCCTTCCGAGCTAATTTGATGCTCGAGCGGGGGCGAACACTGGTGGAATTGCGTCCTCCTATTTCTTCTTGCCCGGATTCAGCCAGTCTTTTAGGTTCTTGGCGAGGATTTCCACGTCCCGCTTTTCCATAATGTGCCGGACGATTGCCGGCTGGACCTTGAGCTTGAGCATTGCCTTGTGCGCCCTTTGCCAGAGCCGGTCTCGGCGGGCCGGCGTCTCGGCCAAGTAGAGCTCTGTTACCAGCTCGCTCAGCTTCTGGAGCAATATGGTGTCGAGGTTATTGTAATAGCCTGATATTACGCCCTTTTGGTACTCTGAATAGTCATCTTTAGCCATATCGGAGGTCCTGTAACTCTGTGCGGAGACCCTTTTCGCCTCGTCGGAAGGCCTCCAGCGAGGCGACAATACGAGAAAATCGAGGGATTTCCAAGGCCGTTTTACTGAAAAGCCCCGGATAAATCAAGTTGCCGCTATATTATTGGGGTGGTTTTTGCTGGCCTTGACGTGATAACCGGCTATAATCTGCGGGAAATATCGGCTCCAATGCCGAACGGTTGCGATAAGAAATGCAAAAGTCAAAAATCAAATATCAAAAATGTGGAACTGCCGCCTTGCGGCAGTGACTTCCTCAATTTTGCATTTTGCACTTTGATTTTTGAGTTGAAACGTGTATCTCGTCAGATGCAAGACGGGATACGGGATGCAAGAGTTATGCAAACTAAGACGGTGTATATTCTGGGTCTTCTAATCGCTGTGTGCGGGCCGGCCTCACTGGGCATAGAGTCTCAGACGGTCGAGGTATTTGTGGGCCAGGATTTGCACCTGCGGGGACCGGAGCTCATAAGCCACCGGCTCGCCAGCGGTGAGCATACTCTCGTATTCGGCAACGGATTTTCGATGTCGATTGGGGCCAATCAGTTCTCCAGCGGCAGCGCGGTGGTATGGCTGGGCAGTCTGCCGGCGGAGCTTGTCGAAAAGGGTCGTGCCGGTTACGAGGCAGTAGTGTACCTTCAGGGCGGCATCTCAGTGAAAAAGGGGGCGGTGTCCAAGACCACCGATTTGAACCAAGTGGCCCTTGAGAGCGGCGGTGCAATGGTAGTCTGGTTCAGCGTCAGCGGCGAAGTCCTTGTCACCGCGGACAAAAGAGACGTTGCCGATCCTCAGGAGCTTCCTCTTTACAAAAAGGCGATTGACGGCCTGCAGACAGCGGGAGTCGGGCAGAACATCATTAAAGCGGCGAAACCGGCGCAAGTGGAGCCGGCGCCCGTGAAGCCGGAGCCGAACAAGCCCCCGGAGAAAGTGGCCGCGGAAACAAAAGAACCACAGTTCAGGTACCCGATAAACCTATCGCCGGCGGGCGAAGACAGGCCGAAGCTTGAGTCGGCCAAGACGCCCGATGGAACGGATATTGCAACGGTGATGGGCAGGTTCTATCTGTGGCAGAAGCAGGATGAAAAAGGCGGCCTTCTCGAGCTCCAGGCGGACTACGCAGTGATATTTTATTCTATGGAAGGCCTGGGGTCTAACAAGGCCCAGCCCGAGGAGGTTCTGGCCGCCGGCGCCGTCAGGGGCATCTACTTATCGGGCGACGTTTTGATGACGAAGGGACAGCGGACGATTCGCGCCGACGAGCTTTACTATGACTTTGAGCGGAAAAAGGCGATTGTCGAAAACGCCGAGATGAGGAATTTCAGCGAATCCGAGGGTATTCCCATCTATGTCCGGGCCAAGGAGATGCGACAGGTGGCGGAGAATAAATTCGAGGCCGAGGACGTTACTGTTACGACGGATGAATTCCATAAGCAGCAGATTTCGCTCGACGTATCGAGCATCAGCATCACCGATACGACCGCTGCCGATGCGCAGAAGGGCGGGACCACAAAGAGCAGCTACGACGCCGAGATGCGCGACGTGCGTTTCAACGTATATGGAATGACGCTCTTGCGTCTGCCCCGCCTGCGGAGCAATCTGGAAAGGCCCGATACTCCGCTCAAGAGCGCACGCGTCGGCCATAGCAGCAGGTGGGGCTACACGGCTGAAACACGATGGTATCTTGCCAGGCTGCTCGGCCTCCAGGAGCCTGAGGGCACGGAAAGCACTCTTGCCGTGGATTACTACAGCAAGCGCGGCGTCGGCACGGGCGTGGATATCGAATACGCCAGAGAGGACTATTTCGGCAGGGTCCTGGGTTATATAATCAACGACAGGGGCGAGGACAGGCTCGGCAGACACGCGAGCCGCAGGAATCTTGAGGCGCCCCGTGAGCTGCGAGGTCGGTTCCTCTGGCAGCACAGGCAGTTTTTGCCTTATAACTGGCAGCTCACCGGCGAGATCAGCTATTCATCCGATTTGAATTTCCTAGAGAGCTATTATCGCAACGAGTACGACGTGGGCAAGGAGCAGGAGACGCTGCTCCATCTCAAGCGAATAGAGGACAACTGGGGTCTTTCGTTTCTGGCCAAGGTGCGGATAAACGATTTTGTCGATAAGCTCGAAGAGCTTCCGACGGGCGAATTCCACCGGACGGGCCAGTCGTTCTTCAACGACCGGCTGACGTTCTACAGCGATACCCAGATCAGCCGATTCCGGCAGCGCTATGCCTCCTCGAATAAGACGCCGGGGCCACAACAGTTCTTTTCCTTTGCAACAACGCGCAACGAGGTTGATATGCCGTTCTCGGTGGGCAAGCTAAGAGTAGTTCCGTTTGTCGCCGGCACCGTGGCGTATGAGGACAGGATGGGCTTTTATAGAGAGCTCGACGGCGGCACGGGCGCGCGGGAGGACAACGTTTGGTACGGGGAGACGGGCGTTCGAGTATCATCCCAGCCGTATTGGAAGGTTTTCCCGGACGCCAGATCGCGGCTCTGGGACATCGACCAGTTGCGGCACGTCGTGAGGCCGTATTTGACAGCCGTCAGCTATACTCAAAATGAATCCGTTATTGAACAACGTGATACGCTGAACGTAGGTTTATCTCAACGGCTGCAAACCAAGCGAGGCACGGGCAGCATGCGGCGGACGGTTGACTGGATGCGGCTGGATACGGACGTTACCTGGGTCGATGACTCCGACGACGCCTCGGCCGGGGCGGACAGGTTCCTCTGGAACAGGCCGTTTATCCCGATGGTGAACACGTCCACCCCCGCGGTCCCCCAATGGGACAGACGCAGCATGAGCATGTACGGGGTGAGGCGCAACTACATCGGTGCCGACTATAGCTGGCGGCTGAGCGATACCACCGCGGTATTGTCGGGTATGAATTTCGACATGCAAAGCGGTGTGGTGCAGCAGTCTGATATCGGCTTTTCGCACATGCGATGGCCCGATTTGAGCTATTACGTCGGCAGCAGATACCTAAGGCGTATTACGGTTAACGATCCGACAACGGGCATGAAGCTGCAGGAAGGCTCGAATGCGTTCGTCTTTGCAATTACTTATGTGCTGGACCCGCGCTATACGGTCGTCTTCTCGCAGCAGATTGATTTTGACTACGGCGAAACAATAGGCAGCGAAATTACTTTGCTGAGGCAGTATCACAGGATGTACTGGGGTCTTACGTACAGTGCGGATGAGTCGCTGGATGAGCAAGCTATTATGTTCAGTATATGGCCGCAGGGTGTTTCGGACCTTGGAATTGGGGGGAGCCGGTATAGAAGGATTGGCGGCTCGGCAGTGGATTATTAGCAATTATGATTGAGTAGCGACAGGTGATTGTTGCCCAAGGCGCAAGGCCGGGCAATCTTTCACTACAACACAGGTTTGAACAATTATAAGGAGAGTGTTTATGGCATTGGTCAATACCAGAAAGATGTTCGAGATGGCCTATAAGAATGGCTATGCCGTCGGCGCATTCAATGTGAACAATATGGAGATAACGCAGGGCATTATAGACGCTGTTGCCGAGGAGAAGGCCCCGCTTATCCTGCAGGTCTCCAAGGGCGCCCGCAAATACGCCAAGATCGGCTATCTCAAGGCGATTATCAATGTTGTCGTCGAGGAGAACCCTGACATTCCTGTCGCGATAAATCTCGACCACGGTGATACGTTCGAGACGTGCAAGCAGTTTGTGGATGACGGATTCACGTCGATAATGATAGACGGCTCGCACCTGCCGTTCGAGGAAAACATCGCCATAACCAAAAAGGTTGTGAAATACGCACATCCGAGGGATGTGGTCGTTGAGGCGGAGCTTGGGCAGTTGGGCGGTATCGAGGAAGACGTGGTCGGGGTGGACGATGTCGGCAAGCACGTGGCCGACCCGGATCAGGCGGTGGAATTCGTTGAAAAGAGCGGCTGCGATTCGCTTGCGGTTGCCTGCGGAACGAGCCACGGCGCCTACAAGTTCAAGACCGAGCCCAAACTGGCCTTCGACGTGATAGAGGAGATAGGCCAGAGGCTTCCGGGCTTCCCGCTGGTTATGCACGGCTCGAGCAGTGTGCTGAAAGAATTCATTGATTTGATTAACAAATACGGCGGCAGTATGCCGAATGCAATGGGTGTGCCGGAAGAAGCCGTGGCCAAGGCGTCAAAGATGGCTGTCTGCAAGGTCAATATCGACACGGACTTGCGGCTGGCGCTGACGGCCAAGATCAGGCAGGTCTTTGCGGAAAAGCCGGGCGAGTTCGACCCGCGGCACTATCTGGGGCCCGGCAGAGACGCCATCAAGGCTATGGTCAAGCATAAGCTGCACGTTCTGGGATGTGCCGGAAAAGCGGCCGAGTGTGTTTGATAAAGTTGGAGTAGCAGGCCTAACCTGCAATTTTGCAGGAGCCTTTGTTTTGCTTGTTAAGGAGTAAATCATTGTTGTCGGAAAAGTCAGGAAGAAGGTTCTGTAAAGCCGGAGAAACGTGGCTGGTTTGGCTGGCGACTGTGGTTTTTTCGTCGTGCGCGTGCGCTTTTGCAGCCAGGCCGGTTGTCCTGGACCCGTGCGAAACCACTACCAAAACCGCAGAACCCAAAACGGTCGAATCCAGCACAGTTGACAAAGCCTGCGACCTGATCCGCCAGGGCAAGTTCGATGCGGCGACGCAGCTCATAGCCAAACCGGGATCAGCCGAGCAGTCCCAGGGCCGACTCCTTTCGGAATTAGCCGAGGTTGTCAGCCGATACAACGACATCAATCAACGGCGTCTGTTGGCGCGGCAAGCTGCGTACAAGGAAAAGTTGGCCGAGCTCGAGAAATTCCGCAGAGGGGTCGATGCGAACAGCATCAAAGACGCCAACGATGCAAATGATGTGGACCCGAACGATCCCAATAATATTTCCCTCGTGCTCTCGGTCGTCGCCAGGGCCCGTGAGTTCGCCGACGAGACTCAGAGCAAGCAGCTCTTTGCCGACGAGTTCGTCAAACAGACGATTCAAAAAGCCATAGATCGCGCCGCTGCCTTCGAGACGGACGGTAAATGGCTCGAAGCATACGCGAACTGCTATTATTGGCTGGGGGAGATCGACCCCAACAACGAGGCGTATTCGAATTATGCCGAGCAGCTTCTGGACAAGGCCCAGATTGCCGCTTCATTTGAGGATAGCCCCTGTGAAACGAGCAAGGAGCGCTATGATGGCGTGCAAAGGGAGATGTTTGAGCGGGCGATTTATGCGTTGAGCGTGAACTACGTGAACATGATCGACTACCGAGAAATGGCAAACAAGGCAATCAACCGGTGCAATCTGCTGGCCGAAGTGATGGCGATACCCTCGGCATTTAGTCAGAATTCGCAAAAAAAGGGCGACGATTCCGAGCAGGGGCGGGACGATGAAGAGCCGAATAAGGCTAAGAGCGGATCTTTTTCGCCTCCCGATAAGCAGAAGCTGATGGCCTGGTCGGCGGCGCTGGCGGCGGTCGAGGACGAGATGACCGAAACGGTCACGGGGTTCAACAAGGTCAAATTCACGGAAGTCTTCGACCGGGTCCTGACACTGAGCGAGACTATTGTGCAACTGCCGGAGTCGATCCTGATCGCCCAGTTTGCCGAGGCGGCGATGTCCGCGCTCGATCCCTATACGGTGATGGTCTGGCCCAAGCAAGTGCAGGATTTCGAGAAGATGATGACGAATGAGTTCACGGGAATCGGCATCGAAATCTCAAGGCGTCAGGGCCTGTTGACCGTAGCCAGCCTTCTGCCGGACACCCCGGCGTACAATTCCGGGCTTGACGCAGGGGACGTTATCGAAAAAGTGGACGGACTCGAAACCAAAGATATGACTTTGATTTGTGCGGTTCATAAAATAACCGGGCCCAAAGGCACGGACGTTTCGCTGACGATAAAGCGGCCGGGCGAGGAGAAGACCAAGGACATTACTCTCACGAGAGACAAGATAACGGTCCCGACAATTCGCGGCTGGCAACGGACCGAATCGGGCGATTGGCGGTATATGGTTGACGAGGCGCATAAGATCGGCTACATCAGGCTGACCAGCTTCTCGGCGGAAAGCTCCGCGGATATGGAGAAAGTCCTGCTTGAGCTCGAGACGGAAGGATTGAAGGGGCTGATTCTGGATTTGCGATTCAACACGGGCGGGCTCCTGGACAGTGCGGTGGCGGTGACGGACAAGTTTCTCGACGATGGTTTGATAGTCAAGACCCAGCCCGGGCCGGGGTTTGGCAAGTGGCCGTCCTATTCGACCGCGCACAAGAGCAAGACGCACCCGAATTATCCGCTTGTCTTGTTGATAAACTCCGGTTCGGCCAGCGCCTCGGAAATTGTGGCCGGCGCGCTGGCGGACAAGGCGCATAACCGGGCGATCCTCGTGGGGACCAGGACTCACGGCAAAGGCAGCGTGCAGGGCATAACACACTACCCCGGCGGCGGCGCGCAGCTCAAATACACGATGGCGTATTATCACTTGCCGTCGGGCCAGCGGGTCGAAAGCCAGGAGGCAATGAAGAAGCTGGGCAGGACGGATTGGGGCGTCGGGCCGAACGTCGAGGTTGAGATCAGAAGCGACGAGCTTAAGGAGATGATTGACGTGCAAAGAGATAATGACGTGCTGGTTCAGGCGGGTCGCAATCCGCCTGCGGCGGACCGTCCGGAGCTCAAAAAGCATACAATCGAAGAGACCCTCACGTCCGACCCGCAATTGGCGGTAGGTCTTCTAATTGTTAAGACCGAGCTGATCAAGACCCAGACTTCGCCCGTGGCCAGGCAAAACTGACTTCTGGCGTTAGAGAGACCCGCGGGCGCGGTCAATCGTGGCACGGCCATCTTGGCCGTGGTCTCACGGGCTGGAAGCCCGTGCCACATGCTAAAAGTTCCACAGAACGGCAGTAAAAAGGGGCTAATGCAAACATGGTAGAAAAAGAGGAAACTTCCGGCGGCTCAGGCAAGCTTGAGCAGCAGAGGCTGGAGAAGCTCTCTTTGATCCGCCGGCTGGGTATTGACCCCTACGGAGGCAGGTATGAGGGGGCTGAGCCGGCGGCGGAGGTCAAACGCAGATTCAGGGATGGCGACGATACTCAGCAGGCCAAATGCGCCGGCAGAATCGTGCTGCTGCGGGACATTGGAAAGCTGATCTTCATTACGCTGCGCGACAGCAGCGGGACGATCCAGATAGGATTGAGCAAGAAGCTGCTCGGCGAGAGCTGGAATCTCGCCAGGCTGATTGAGCTTGGGGACATAATCGGCGCAGCCGGGCAGCTGGGCAAGACCAAGACGGGCGAGATAACTATATGGGTCGCCGGGGACGGCCTGACATTCCTGAGCAAGTGTCTGTGTCCGCCGCCTGAGAAATTCCACGGCCTGGCGGACGTCGATCAGCGTTACAGGCAAAGATACGTGGATTTGTGGGCCAATCCCGAAGTGGCCGAGCGATTCAAGAATCGCAGCGCCATCATCGCCGCCATCCGCGAATACCTTACGTCGAAAGGCTTCCTCGAAGTTGAGACACCGATGATGCAGACAATTGCCGGCGGCGCCGCGGCAAAACCGTTCGTGACGCATCATAACAGTCTGGATATGGATTTGTTTCTTCGTATTTCGCCGGAGCTGTTTCTAAAACGCCTGCTCGTCGGCGGGATGGAGCGCGTCTTTGAGATAAATCGAAACTTCCGCAACGAGGGCCTCAGCCGACAGCACAACCCGGAGTTCACGATGCTCGAGGTTTACCAGGCCTACGCCGATTACAGCGTGATGATGGACTTGACCGAGGAGCTGATCGGGCTTTGCGTCGAGAATTATTGCCGGGGCCGGCAGGTTCTATTCGGCGATGTCATGATAGATTTCACCCGGCCCTGGCGGCGGGCCAAATATGCCGACCTGCTGAAGGAATACTCCGGCTGCGACATCGACGACATAAAGGCCGTCAGGGCCAAAGCCAGGGAGCTTGGCCTGGAACAGGCGGATATAGACGACGTGGTGCTTGTGAACGAGGTCTTCGAGGCCGCCGTTGAGGATAATCTTGTTGCGCCGACCTTCGTGATTGACTATCCGGCGCCGTTATGTCCGCTGACGAAGCGCAAGAAAAGCGATCCGAGATACGCAGAGCGGTTCGAGCTGTTTATCGCCGGCATGGAGCTGGCCAATGCTTACACGGAGCTGAACGATCCCGCTGTGCAGGAAGAGAACTTCAAGATTCAGCTTCGTGGGCAGCAGGATACAATGGCCACGATGGACAGGGATTTCATAACGGCGTTGAAATACGGCATGCCCCCGGCCGGCGGGCTGGGAATCGGCATCGACAGGCTGATTATGGTGCTGACGGGCGCCGCGACTATTCGCGACGTCGTGCTCTTTCCGCTGCTGAGGCGCAAATCCGCGGACGGCGGCAGCGGTGCTTAGCCATCTCCAAGCTGCGCTTGAGGCTGCCACCCGATTGTCAGCCTGAAATGGCAATGTGGTCGTAAGATTTATGAAATGTGGTGCTGCATCATGGCGGGGCCAAAATGTTGAAATTGTTTCTGTGGCTGAGGTACCTGCGCAAGAGGAAGATCGTGTTCCTGAGCATCGCGGCGGTGGCGCTGTCCGTGTCGCTGTTAGTTGTTGTCGCCAGCTTGTTCACCGGCTTTATCAATGCTTACGAGCAGATTGCAGTGGAGTTTTTGGGGGATATTGTGCTCGAGCCGCCGATGAAGTTCTCGAAATACCCGGCCTTCATAGAGCGCCTGGAAAAATTAGGCGCGGTCGAGACTGCGGCGCCCACGCTCTCGGCCCAGGGCATATTGTATCTCGGCAAAGGCAACGTCCGTGCCGTGGAAATCCATGGCGTTGATTTGGCGCGGACAATCAGGGTAACGGGCCTGGGCAACTCCCTGCTCAAACAAAAAGACTCCTCCGTCGGGCCGTCTTTTGCGGTCCCCGGCCATCCCGAAGCAACAGGATGTTTTGTAGGCATCGCAACGGCCAAAGAGCCTGATGAGGAAACGGATGAGTATGACTTCGCCGCAGCGCAAGAGATGCTCGGACAACAGGTTGTTCTTACAACGGGGGCAGTGGCCGAACCGGAGGAAGCATCGCCGGGTGATTTGAGTTCGGCGAAGGCGGAATTCAAAAGGAGAACGATGAAGCTCGTAGTGGCGGACATCGTTTTCACCGGGTTCTATGACCTCGACAAAGGATACGTCTTTGTTCCGATAGAAACACTGCAAACGACTCTCTACCCGGACCAATCCGAGCCGCTTGCCGAGATGATTCAAGTCAAGCTGACGGCGGGGACGGATGTGGAGTCGGCTCGGGCTCAGATTCTCGGTGTATGGGCGGGATTCGTCGATGACCACCTCAAAGGCGACCCATATCTGAAGAACTACGCCACGGTTGAGACCGCCGTCGAGATGCAAAGCCGATACACAGCCGAGGTCCGAAAGCAAATGGGCCTTTTGCTTGTGATATTCGGCGTCGTCAGCGGCAGCGTGGTGGTGCTCGTATTCTGCATCTTCTACATGATAGTCACAACAAAGCGCAGAGACATCGCGATAATAAAGAGCTGCGGGACGGCGAGCGCCTCGGTCGGGTGGATATTCGTCGGCTTCGGCGTCTGTGTTGGGGTAATCGGCTCGGGCATCGGGTCGGTTCTCGCATACCTCATCACGAGGAATATCAACACGATTGAGGGCTGGATAAGGATAATCTTCGGACTGAAATTGTGGAAGAGCAGTATATATATGTTTGCCAAAATACCCAGTGAACTTGACTGGTACGCAACTCTATGGTCCATACATCTGAAATTATACGGGTGGCAATTTGGAATCAAATTCAAGCTGTATGATATTCTTTGGTTGGCAATTGTCGCGGCGGCACTTGGGACTCTCATACCGGCTGTTGTCGCGGCGATAACAAAGCCCGTCGATATTTTGAGATATGAGTAGCAGATGTTGAATTATTCGTTGTGCACTTATGTATAAAGTTATTTTGGCAATTCGGTATCTGTTGAGGCGGCGGATCACGCATTTCGCCGTGCTGGCGGTTGCGCTTTGCGTCTTCATAGTTGTTGTTGTGATGACGGTGATGACCGGCCTTGTGGGCGATTTCAAGCAGAAGAACCACGATTTTGTGGGGGACTGCGTTGTAGGGAGCGAATCCTTGGTCGGATTTGCATACTATGAAGATTTCGTCGAGAAGTTGGAGGGGGCGGAGTTTGTCGAAGCCGTCTCGGAGGTGATAAAGGGCTATGCGCTTCTGAGCCCTCGCGGAATAGATGTGAACCGCGGGGTCGAGATTATGGGCATTGACCCGGTAAGGCACAGCAAGGCGACCGGCTTTGCAAGCACGCTTTACTACTGCAAAGACGATGTATCGAGGGCATTTGAGCCGAGCTACGACCCGAATCTTCCGGGCTGCGTGCTCGGGATTGACATACCTTTGCAGCGCGATGCGAACAGCCACTATTCTTACCAGGCCAGCCCCTCGCGCGTGGGCTTTGCCGTCACTTTTTTCCCATTGACTGCCAAAGGGGCTCTGGCCGGGGCCGGTGCGGGCCTGGTCAACACAAAGACCTTTTACTACAGCGACCTTTCGCAAAGCGGCCTGGCCAGGGTGGACGGTTCGTTGGTCTATCTGCCTTTCAAGGAGGCCCAGTTGCTTTGCGGGATGGCTGGGCCGGTCAAGAGGGTCAACGCCATTCATATAAGATTCAAGCCGACTGTCGGACTCAAAACCGGGTGCGATGCGGTTGCGGCCCTGTGGAACAGATTCAAGGAGCAAAAGGCCGGCGAAAATCAGGCATACCTGCTGGACACGGTGACCGTGCAGAGCTGGAAGAGCCACAGGCGAATGCTTATCGCGGCGATGGAGAAGGAACAGACAATGATGACCGTTATGTTCGGCTTCGTCGGGATCGTAACCGTTTTTATTGTGCTTGTCGTTTTCTATATGCTCATCAGCCACAAGAGCAAGGATATAGGAGTGCTCAGAAGCATAGGCGCTTCGACCACAGATATTATAGGACTGTTCTGTGGATTTGCCTTTTTGGTGGGGCTTATTGGCTCTGTTATAGGACTGGCAGGCGGCTGGCTGTTCTTGCTGAAAATAAACCGTTTGGAGGACTGGCTTTTTGAGCATTTCGGTTATCAGGTGTGGGACAGGACAATGTTTGCCATAGGAGACATTCCGAGCCAAGTGAGTCCGAGAGTCTTAGCCGTGATAGCTTTTTCGGCCATAACGGCCTGCCTGATTGGCGCATTGGCGCCGAGCTGGCAGGCGATTCGACTAAAGCCGGTAGAAACCTTGCAGGTGAATCAATTATGAGCGAGCGCGACATTATTTTGAAATCCGAGGGGATTTACAAATCTTATCGGATGGGCGCAACGAGGGTCAAAGTCCTCAAAGGTCTCGACCTGGCCGTGGAAAGGGGGGAGTTTGCGGCGATAGTGGGGGCGTCGGGCAGCGGCAAAAGCACGCTTCTGCACATACTGGGGGCTTTGGACAAGCCGGATAAGGGTATTGTCCAGTTCGAGGGAAGGGATTTGGGCCGACAAAGCGGGCGCGAGCTGAACAGATTTCGCAATAGAATGGTGGGCTTTGTTTTTCAGTTTTATCATTTGTTGGACGAATTAAGCGTGTTGGAGAACGTTTTTTTGCCGGCGATGGCCTCGAGGAGCATTTTGGGCTGGTTTGGCTGCCGAAAGTGGGCCAAAAGCAGGGCCGGAGAGCTGCTTGAGCAATTGGGACTGGCCGAACGGGCCAAGCACAAGCCGTACCAGCTTTCCGGCGGGGAAAGGCAGAGAGTCGCAATCGCCAGGGCGCTGATGAATGAGCCGAGGCTGCTTTTGGCCGATGAGCCGACGGGAAATCTTGACTCTGCGACGGGAAATGGTATTTTAGATGTTTTTGAGAAGCTGAACACGGCTGGCCAGACGATAATTATGGTGACCCACGATCAGAGGATTGCCGCAAGGGCCCGCCGGATAATTACGCTGGCCGACGGCAGAATAAAGAGTTAGTCGTGGCGCGGGCTTCCAGCCCGTGTTCTTCCTGCGTCGGACCCGCACAGGGTGCCGCGCGTCCTGCAAAGAACAGTGAAACCATTATACGAGGATTTCTTATGGCCCTAAAGATATGGCTTAACGGCAGACTTGTCGATGAGGCCGACGCTAAGGTGTCGGTTTTTGACCACGGCCTGCTTTACGGCGACGGGGTTTTTGAGGGTATTCGCGTCTATAGCCGCAGGGTGTTCGAGCTGGAGGCCCATCTGCGCAGGCTCTACGAGTCGGCCAAGGCGATTCGGCTCGATGTGCCGATGCAAAAAAACGAGCTTACAAGCGCGATCGAGCGGACAGTTGAGGCCAACGGCATAGTTGACGGTTATATTCGGCTGGTGGTTACACGAGGCGTAGGCAATCTCGGCCTGAACCCCTTTACCTGCAAAGACAGCAGCCTGTTCATCATAGCCGACAAGATTCAGCTTTATCCGGAGGAGCTTTATGAGACTGGGATGAAGATAATCAGCGCGACCACCGCCCGCAATCATCCCCTGACGATTCCGCCCCAGGTCAAGAGCCTCAACTACCTCAACAACATCCTCGCCAAGATCGAGGCGCTGGATAGCAACGTGCCGGAAGCGGTTATGTATAACCACGAAGGGTACGTGGCAGAGGCGACGGGCGACAACGTCTTCATAGTCCGAAACGGCGTGATCTGTACGCCCCCGGTCGAGGCCGGCGCCCTGGAGGGAATTACGCGAAACCTCGTCATCAGGCTGGCCAAGAAGGAAGGTCTTGAGGTCGTCGAGAAGAACCTGACGCGGTGCGACCTGTATATTTGTGATGAGTTCTTCCTCACGGGTACAGCGGCTGAGGTCATCGGCATTGTGGAGATCGACGGCAGGACCGTCGGCGACGGCAAACCAGGCCCTGTTACTAAACTGCTCAGAGAGAAGTTCTTCAAATACGCACACGGACAGCGCAAGTAGGGGATAGCCGATAGTTGTCCTGACATCCTCTGCACACCCTGTCCGCTGAAAAAACAAGGGCTGCGATTCTTCGATTCGCAGCCCTTGTTCTTGTTTAGATAACTGTGAAGTGCAAGGCAGTTCTATTTGCAGCGCCACATTACGCCGGCGGCAAGAGCCCAGCCATTCTCCATGAGCGAACCTTCCACGTTAAGGGATGAATTCTTTGAAAGGTCAATCGCTGCACCGAGGTAGCCGCCCCAGAAGTCTTCCTCTTCGATGGGCTTGCGAGGCTTATCGCCGTCTTCCCACTCGTCTTGCCACCTGCCGCTGATAAAGTCAACGAAGGGGCCGCCATAGATTCTCACCGAATCCGATGCCTTCCATGTTGGGCCAAAGGCGATTTGTACTTCGTTGAATGTGACCTCGTACTCACCGTCAGGTTCATCGCCGGCGTTGTCTTTCTGGTCTCCGGTCAGAACACTCCGGCCGATTTGGGCCACGAAGCCCCAAGTGGTATCTGCGGATTCCGACAGGGTCGCCTTAACGCCGGCGCCCCAGGCAAAATCCCAGTTGCCGCTATCGCCTTCCCAGGCGTGGTCCCTACCTGGCACTTCGTCCCATTCCAATGTGGCGCCGCCCGCCCGCACAAACCCTGTTACGTTCTCGCTGATGCCGTAACTCAGGTTGCCGTATGTCCTGTGCATTGTGATATCGACGTTGCGCTGGGCCGAACTCCAGTTCGTGGGCTGCCGCTCGAGTTCTATGTCGCTGTAGGAATACTCGAGTCCTATTGCCCAGCCGCCCTTGTCAATCGTCGCCGCAGGCGGCCCCATCGGATCGAGCGCAAATGCGGTGGTGCTGACCAGGACTCCAATGAACAGAACAACCAACCATAAAAATGTCTTCTGCATAACTAACTCCTTTCAATAAACCCGTTCCATAAATCCATCCGATACCGGACTCCTTGCCTGACACGCCTGACACCATATCAGGCGTATTTAACTACTCACTGACGTATATATCAATCCCTATTTTCAATATCAGTCTGCACAACTATATCGGAATACAAGGGCAAATCAAATGAAAAAAAACGGTTCATCACTTTTTTTTTGGTAGTTGGAGGCAGCCATAAGAAGCAGGAAAACCGCTCTTTGGCGGCTCTACGGGGAATATACTCTCGACAGTTCCGTCTTTGGGGGCCTATAATACGCGCGATGTTCGCGGATAGGAACGATAAGGCATTGTTTGGCCAGCTTGAGAAGGCCAATGTTGATTCTGCGGCGCCGTTGGCGGTTCGGATGAGGCCGAGAAGTCTTGAAGAATTCGTAGGGCAAAGGCATTTTCTCGGACTAGGCAGGCTGCTGACGAGGATGCTGCAGGCCGACAGGCTCAGCAGCCTGATATTCTACGGCCCGCCCGGCGTCGGCAAGACCTCGCTGGCAATGGTGATTGCGAACCACACAAAGGCGAAGTTTCACTACCTCAGCGCGCTGGCGGCCAGCGTCAAGGACATTCGAGACATAATTGCTGCGGCGCGCGACCGACTGGCGGCCAGCGGCGGAAGGACCGTATTATTTATCGATGAAATCCACCGGTTCAACCGGGCGCAGCAGGATGTTCTTTTAGATGACGTCGAGGCGGGTGTCCTGGTTCTCATTGGGGCGACCACGGAGAACCCGTATTTCTCCATCAACTCGCCGTTGATCTCGCGCAGCACGGTGTTTCGTTTTGAGCCGCTCAACGAAGAAGACGTATTGGGTTTGCTGAAAGCTTCAATTGCGGATAGCGAACGAGGGCTTGGCCGATACGATATCGCCGACGACGAAAATGCCCTGAAGTTTCTGGCGGTGATGTGCGACGGCGACGCCAGGCGGGCGCTGACCGCCCTGGAGGTGGGCGTGCTGTCGCAGGCGGCGAGCGACCGCCGCGGGAAGATAAAATTTAACCTCGAAGTCGCCAAAGAGTCGATACAACAAAAGGCGATTGACTACGACGGCACGGGCGATACGCACTATGACCTGGCAAGCGCCTTGCAGAAGAGCATGCGGGGCTCCGATCCCGACGCCACCGTTTATTGGCTGGCCCGGATGATAGCCGGCGGGGAAGACACCCGTTTTATTGCCCGCCGGATTGCGATTTGCGCCGCTGAGGACGTTGGGAACGCCGACCCGATGGCGACAGTCTTAGCGGCGGCGGCCGTCCAGATATCCGAGTTTGTCGGCCTGCCCGAGGCCCAGTTGGCGCTGGCGCAGGCGGCGCTGTACGTCGCGTGTGCGCCGAAGTCAAACGCCTCGGCCTGCGCGATTTGGCAGGCGATGGCCGACGTCAAGGAGCCTGCCTCCGGCGGCGGGACCGCGGCTGTGCCCAAACACCTCAAGGACAGTCACTACGCGGCCGCGAAGAAGGCGGGCTTCGGAGCGGATTATAAGTATCCGCACGATTTCGTGGACGGCTTCGTGCCGCAGGAGTACCTTCCGGCGGCGGTGAAGAAGAAATACTACAAGCCGAAAGACGCCGGCTTTGAAAAAAATATCAGGCATTATTTACAAAAGCTCGAAAGCCTGATACAACAACACAAATCCGTCGAAATGGATGCCAAGAAGAAGGACAGTTGAATGGACAAGCCCCACTTGCGCCGTGAGCTTCAGAATAAACTGCTTGCCTTACAGCCGGAACAGAGGGACCGGAAAAGCCGTCAGGCCTGTGAACGCCTCGTTTCGACCGAGCAGTTTCAAAACGCATCGACGGTGATGCTGTTTGTCTCGCTTCCGTACGAGGTGGACACTTCCGAAGCCATACTCAACGCCTGGCAGCTCGGCAAGACAGTTGCCGTGCCCAAGGTCTCCTGGGAGCAAAAGCGCATGATACCCGTGCAGATAAAGTCGCTTGAGACGGGTTTTTCGACGGAGGCGTGGGGCCTGCGAAACCCCACCGCTGGTGTCCCCGTGCCGTTCGGCGATATAGACCTGGTGGTTACGCCGGGCCTCGGATTCGACAGAAAGGGTAATCGGCTCGGTCGCGGCGGGGCTTATTATGACAGGTTCTTCGCCCACGAGGAGCTCAGGGCCTGCAGATGCGGCTTTGCCTTTGCAGAGCAGGTGATTGATGCCCTGCCGGTGACGGAACACGATCAACCGGTGGATTTGTTGGTTACCGACAAAGAAATAATGCACTTTGGAAACCGCAAAGGAGAATAGAATGGCTCGTCGCCCTACCGGCCCGCGGCATGGAATGCAGAACGCAATATATGTTGTCGCAGGGTTGATTGTTATTGTCGTCATCGGCGTCATCTTCGGCCTTAACCCCTTCGGCAAGGACAAAAAAGCAAGCCCACCGGATGCAAACGACCTCAAGATACCCGAAGCCAACGCACCCAACATGAACGATAAAGGTTTTACTCAGCCAAAACGGGTCGTACAGGAAGAGCCCAACCTCGGCTCGCCCAGGTTTGAGCCGAAGCCGGACATCGAGGCCAATCCAGCGGCGGCAGAGCTGATCGCCCAGGCTGCGACGCTAATCGACGCCACGCCCAGCCGGATTATAGAGGCGCGAGACAAGCTGAATGAGGCCTTGAAGATGCCTATGAGCCCGCAGCAGCGCTCGCTCGTCAAGACCCAGCTCTCCAAGCTTGCCGACCAATGGCTCTTCAGCAAGACCTTCTTTGCACAGGACAGGCTTTGCAGCAGTTACAAAGTCGAGCGGGGTGATCGACTCAGCAATATCGGCAACCAATTCAAAGTGCCGTACGAGCTTCTTATGGAGGTCAACAAAATCCCGCGCCCCGAAGCGCTGCGTGCGGGTGAGCGGATAAAGGTCGTTAACGGGCCGTTCAACGTCAAGGTATATCTTTCGACTTTCACGATGGATATTTTTCTTCAGGACACCCTTGTAAGAAGCTTTCCCGTGGGTCTCGGCCAGCCGGGCAGGCAGACGCCCGTCGGCCTTTGGCACGTAAAGGCCGGCGGAAAGATACCCAACGCCCTCTATACCGACCCGGATACGGGCAAAGTCATTCATCCGGAAGACCCGGACTATCCTCTGGGCTCGAGGTGGATTGAGCTGGAAGGCCTTGACGAGAACACCAAAGACAAAACCGGCTTCGGAATTCACGGAACAAAAGACCCCCAGAGTATCGGCAAGGCGAGCTCGCGGGGCTGCATCCGCCTGCACAACGGCGACGTGATGAAAGTCTATAATATGCTGGTGCCGGTTAATTCCCTGGTCAAGGTTGTAGAATAGACGTGCCTGTGGTACATCTGTCGGGCACGTCGAAACGGCACGATACGACAATGAAAACATCAAAATCTTATAGACAGGGGAATGGGTACTCTCCATCGCGCATCGAATACTTGCGCGTCGAGAATTATCGTGCGCTGAAAACCATCGAATTGAAGGACATCAGGCCGATGACCGTTCTGCTCGGGCCGAATGGCAGCGGCAAGTCAACTGTTTTCGATGTGTTCAATTTTCTTTCAGAGTGTTTTCAACTTGGACTTCGGCGTGCATGGGATGCTCGTGGAAAGGCAAAAGAACTGCGAACTCGAGGCCAGGAAGGACCTATCGTCTTTGAGTTCAAGTACCGTGAGCGTCCGAAGCAGCCGCTCATCACATATCATCTTGCGATAGACGAAGAGAAAGAGAAGGCGCCCGTCGTTGTCGAAGAATGGCTACAATGGAAACGGAAACCCAGAGGCAGGCCTTTCCGGTTCCTTGATTATTCGCGCGGCCAGGGACGTGCAACCAGTGGGGACATGCCGGACGAGCAGGATGAACGACGCTCAGACATACCCCTACGCTCACCCGACCTGATCGCCGTCAACACACTCGGGCAGTTCGCCGAGCATCCGCGGGTTGCGGCACTTCGTGAGTTTATCACCGATTGGTATGTGTCTTACCTTTCTACAAGCGATATGCGAGGTCAGCCAGAGGCAGGCCCACAGGAACGGCTGAGCAAAAGCGGTGACAACTTGCCTAACGTGATTCAATACCTCAAGGAGCAATACCCGGACCGCCTCGATCATATCTTTGAAATACTGCGGCGAAGAGTGCCTCGGCTTGAGAGCGTGCAGGCCGAACCTATGGCGGACGGAAGACTGCTTTTGCAGATCAAGGACGCTCCCTTTGAAAGACCTATTCTATCGCGTTTCGCGTCGGATGGAACGCTCAAGATGCTTTCATACTTGACCATCCTTAACGATCCGCAGCCGCCTCAATTTATCGGCATTGAGGAGCCTGAAAACTTTCTCCATCCTCGACTACTTCCTGAATTGGCCGAAGAGTGCAGAACCGCGACAGAGCACTCTCAGCTCCTGGCTACGACGCACTCCCCGTTTTTCCTGAACTCCTTGAAGCCTGATGAAGTCCGGGTTCTCTACCGCGACGAAAACGGTTATACACAGGCCGTCCGAGCTTCGGAGATAAAAGGAATTCTTGAATTTGTGGACGCCGGAGCTTCACTGGGGCATCTGTGGACCGAGGGTCATCTCAATGTCGGCGACCCTCTCGTCAATGCCGGCGCTCCACCGCACAAGAGGGCGGAACGATGAGCTTCGGCCATGTTGAGGTATTGGTTGAAGAGCCATCTATGGAGGCGGCTTTGAGAATGCTATTACCCAGAATTCTTGGGGGAAGGTCCTTTGAAATCCACGCATATCAATGCAAGCAGGACCTATTGAGTCGTTTACCTGGACGACTAAGAGGCTACAGGCGCTGGATCCCCGGCAATTGGCGCATAGCCGTTATCGTTGATCGGGATAACGATGATTGTCGCGAGCTGAAAGCCCACCTTGAGCAAGTGGCGTTGGAAGCAGATTTCACGACACGCACTGCCCCACGTGGAAGTCTATGGACTGTCGTTAATAGAATTGTAATCGAAGAACTCGAAGCTTGGTACTTCGGGGACTGGGAGGCTGTTCAAATGGCTTACCCGAGAGTCCCAGGGACGATCCCATCGAGGGCAAAGTACCGTAACGCGGACAGAATAGAAGGTGGAACATGGGAGGCATTCGAGCGCATCCTGCGCCGGGCTGGATACTTCAAGGGTGGCCTGCGCAAGATAGAGGCTGCGAAGGCTATTGCACAGTACATTGAACCGAAGCGAAACAAATCCCGTAGTTTCCAGGTTTTTCTCTCCGCCTTCAAATGTCAGGAGAGTCTGTTTACTCAACTGAACCTGTGAAATGGGATTCAGAAACCAGATACACAACTCACGTTCTTCGGCAGACATAAGTTACATGGCAGTTGCTGTAAATAAAGAGAAAGGCGTTCGAGGGCCGGCGTTTTGGGCATGGATGGTCTCGATAAGCGTGCATCTGATAGTGCTCTCGGCGTTCGGCGTTCTTAGACTCTCCGGGGCTGAGGCTCAGGACGAGAACCCACTCGCGCCGACGGCGAGGATCGAGCGCATAAGAGACCTGGCGCAGGCGACACCCGTTACTGCGAAGCCCGGGATTAGAAGGCCGCCGGTAATAACCGCCAGGGAACGATACGCCGAAATAGCGGATACGTCAATGCCTATCGGTCGTGTGCTCGATACGGCCGGACCGATCTTTGAAGATCGGCCGGACGCTCGTGACTCGGGCGGGCAGTTCCTGCCCTCAAGTGCAGACCTGTCGGGCAGGATCGAATTCTTCGGCAGTCTCAGCAACGAGCGCAAAGTCTGCTATCTTGTCGATTGCTCAGGGAGCATGCAGGGCGTCTTTTCGCTGGTGCGCAGCAGACTTAAGGAGTCGATAGCGGCCTTACAACCCGATCAGTATTTTTGTGTGATATTTTTTGGCGGCGGCAAGCTGTTCGAGTTCGGCGACGGGCGGCTCGTGCGGGCGACACCGAAGGCCAAAGCCGCCGCTGATAGTTTTATCGATACGATACGGCCGGCAGGACGAACCAACGCCGCCGCCGCCCTGGAGAAGGTCGTGCGAATCCGCGACGGCAAAGGACTCAGCCCTTCGGTCGTTTATTTTCTCACGGACGGATTCGAGCTGACGGATGAGAGCTCGGCCGCGTTTCCGCAGAAAATAGCAAATCTCCTGGGGCAGTTTGCACCGGCGATGAAAATCAATACCATAGGTTTCCTGCCGCAGGGTGATGACCGCAGGATGCTGGAGACCATCGCCAGGCAAAGCGGCGGCGAGTTTCTCTGTATCGCCGGTGGTAAATGAGGATGTGTGTGATTCGGTCTTGATTGTTAAGAAAAGTTTTGCAAAAGCCTTATTGCTGAGGTATGAGATACGGGATGGTGGGTCCGCCGATGCGCAGAAGTCTATTGCTGAAAGTGTTCGTTCTGACAACCGCCCTGAGCGGCGTAACGGCTGTGATATATCTCGGCGTGCGCGGCTTCGCAGGGGGCCCGGGCCAGCCGGGGCAGCCCCCGACGTTCTTCAGCCAATTCGTTGTAGCCGGCGGCCCGATCGTCTGGTTCATCTTGCTGCCGCTCTCGTTTATCGCTGTGTATTTTGCAGCCGAGCATTTTCTTACGATTCGCCGTGGAAAATTGCTTCCCGAAGGGACGGCAGACAGCATTGCCGGCACGATACGGCAGTTTGGTCTGGGCCAATTGGAGGCCAGGCTCGCAGGCAGAGGCGACCTTGTCAGTGTCGCGGCGGCAAAGGCGGTCGGCGGCGGCCGCGGTGATTGGTTCAGGATACGAAATCTTCTTGCCGAGTCTCTGCAGGACCAGGCCGCGGCGCTTCTGCGAAAGATTGAATGGCTTAACCTGATAGGAAATGTCTCACCGATGGTCGGTCTGTTCGGGACGGTCTATGGAATGATAATGCTGTTCAACGCGATTGTTCTGGCGGGCGGCCAGCCGCAGACGATACAGTTGGCTGATGGGATATCGGTCGCCCTGGTGACCACGTTCTGGGGCTTGCTCATTGCGATACCGGCGGTGGGAATACACGGCGTGTTCCGAAATCGGATCGAGGCGCTGGTCAACGATGCAGTCGTGGCGGCCGAGGACATTATGCCCGAAATAAAGCGAGGTCTTGAGAGGCAGCAGCGGGCCCAGGCCCAGCGTGCCGGCAAGGCGGACCACAGGGTCGAGGACTATCGCGACAAATCGGCCCATAAAATCGACGAAATTCTGCCTGCACGGTAAGACAACAGGAGCAATAACGGATGCCTTTGAGGGATATCGGACAATTCCGCAACAGGGCCAAAGCAAGTTCGATTAATATGACCCCTGTAATTGACATTGTTTTTCAGCTTATCATATTCTTTGTGCTGGCTTGTCGGTTCATCGAGGCGGAGAATTTCCCGGTGACGGTCCCCGATGGCTGCCAATTCGCCCGAGACGAAACCACGCCGGGCGAGCAGGTTACCACCCTGACGGTTGTGAATAGGCCGCAAAGTGTCACTTTCGCGGTCGGTCCGGAAGAAATCACGCCACAGGACGACGCCGGCATAGCCGCCGTAGTCGGAAAGCTGGCCCAATTGATAGATGCACGGCTGGGAGATTTGCCGCCCGACAAGAGGATCGTCACCCTGCGAATTGATAAGGATATCCCCTTCGCCAAGGCTCAGTACGCCCTGGCCGCCGTCGCCCAAAGCACCGCCACCAACGTCCGTTTGGCTGTCCTGAGCAGCGAGCTTAAATCAGACAGTGGGCCGGCGGAAGAATAGGGGGGCCCGCCAGAGTCTCAGCATTTCGGGCTGTCTGATCCCGGGGCTATGCCGGCTCTTTTTCCTTTTTTGCCTTTTGTTTGGCCGTTGACAGGTCGGCCTTGCCCTCGACAATGTCGCGGGTGATTACGTATCTTGCGGGTTTGGGCTCTTCGGGCAGTCGATACATCAAATCGACCATCAGCTCCTCGGCAATCGCGCGCAGGGCGCGGGCGCCGGTGTCGCGCTGGAGGGCCTTGCGGGCCAGCGCCGTCAAAGCGTCGTCCGAAAACTCAAGCTCGGCGTTCTCCATCTCGAAGAATTTCTGGTACTGTTTGATCAGCGCGTTTCGCGGCTTGGTCAGTATGTCTATCAGCGCGCTTTCATCAAGCGCCGACAGCGTGGTGATAACGGGCAGCCTGCCGACCATCTCCGGAATCATCCCGTATTCGATGATGTCCTCCGGTATTACCTGCTGCACCATACTGCTGTACTCGGTTTTTTCATCTCTTCGCTGGGATAGTTCGGAGCCGAAGCCGATCATTTTCTTGCCGAGACGTTTCTTTATGATGTTTTCGAGACCCACAAAAGTCCCGCCGCATATAAAAAGTATCTGCGTGGTGTCCATCTGGATATAGGACTGCTCGGGGTGCTTTCTGCCGCCCTGCGGCGGGATATTGGCCGTGGTCCCTTCGAGCATCTTCAAAAGCGCCTGCTGCACGCCTTCCCCGGAGACGTCACGCGTGATTGAAACGTTCTGAAACGTTTTGCCGATCTTGTCTATTTCGTCGATATAGACGATTCCACGCTGGGCTTCTTCTATGTCGTAGTCGGCATCCTGCAACAATCGCAGCAGGAAGTTCTCCACGTCCTCGCCCACGTATCCGGCTTCAGTAACCGTCGTCGCGTCGCATATTGCAAACGGAACGTCGAGCTTATTGGCGAGTGTCTTTGCAAGCAGCGTTTTGCCCGAACCCGTCGGGCCGATCAGAAGCACGTTGGATTTGTCTATCTCGACGTCGCTGTCGGCGCTGTCGCTGTGGAGCAGTCTCTTGTAGTGATTGTGCACCGCAACCGAAAGATACTTCTTGGCGTGCTCCTGCCCGATCACGTACTGGTCCAGGTACTCTTTGATCTCTCTGGGCCTGGGCATATAGTCAAGACCGACGCTGCTGCTCTTGGTGGACCGTTTGCGGTTCTGCTGGATGATGTTGTGGCACAACTCCACGCACTCCGGGCAGATATACACCCTGTTCGGCCCCTCTATGAGCGTGTCGGCCTGGTTCCCCGTGCGGCCGCAAAAACTGCAGATCGCCCTGGGCTTTCTACTATTCGACTGCTTGGCCATTGCTTAAACCCCGATTACACATTCGATTTACCTTCTTCGCTATCCTCAACATTTTAGCCCATTACCGCTGCAAAAGCAAGTTATTAGCCGGGAACTGCAACGTTATTTGAATCATTTTTGTCTGCTCGGTCCCGGCGGGAACCAATCTACCATAAACGCCCCGCTCCGTCATTAGCTCAACGGCATTGCTCTTTCAGCGAGCTCAGCTTCTCAGCCCACAGCGCAGGAATCTCGGCGAAGCTGTTCTCGAGCACTTCTATCGCGCGCAGGACATCGTCACTACTTGACTGCGGCGTTTTCGAGAAGCAGTGTAATTCGTAAAACTTCGCGCGCCACCACTGATAACTTCTTTGGCCCGGCGAGAAGGAGCGGCCTCTCCAAATTTTGGCGATACTCGCCCACAGGGCGCCGGCCTCCTTGAATTTGCCCTGCGCGGCCAGCAGCCTGGCCCGGCAGCGAATCAAATCCACGTTTTCGCCTTTGCCGTCATCGGGCAAACCGGCAAGCATTCTTTCGACTTGAGACACCGTCTGTGGATCTCCTGATGCGTTGAAAAGCAATATCTCGGCAAGATACACACGCGCACGTTCAACTGGGATAAGGCCGCAGGTTGACAGCGAAATCCTCTCGCAGTATCGGGCGATTGCCAGAGAGTTGTTCAGAAGTTCCGGGAAATCGGCGCAGTCGTGCTCCAATTGCTCGATTTGGTCAATGATACGGCCAAGCAGCTTCTCCGCTTCAATTACGTGCTCGCGATTGTCTGTGCCGCAAATCTTGGCTAAGCATTCGGCGGCCTCATCCAGCTTGTCCAAGTGTCGTAGCGCATTTGATTTGAAGGCGTTCAGGTTGGCGTCATTCGATATTTCGGCGTCCGTCAGAACGTTCAGGACCTCTTGCGCCTCGTTCGGGTCCTGCGAGTCAAGCAGCAGTTGGCAGTACAGGCGCAGCGCCTCGCCGCGAACGCCATCGGGGCCGCTTTCCGTAGTGCAGTCACGCAGCAAATCGAGTAATTCCTTCGCTATCTCAGACTTGTTACTGCCCTGACCATAATAGTCATCGGTGAGCTTATTCCTTATTAAGTCGAGCCTTGCTTTATGTAGAAGCCTTGCCGCCTGCTCTGCGATTTTCTCCGCCTCGATACCCAGCCGGTCGCTCCTGTTCTCTTGCTGCAGCCCGGCGGCCCTTATCAGGAGATTGCCGGCCTCGCCCGGCGAAGCCTGCACGCACGCCAACGCCGTTACATAAACGACAAGGGGGCTCTGGAATTTGTCATTGCTTGCGAGTCGCCGCAGCAGTTTTGCGTGAGCTTCAGGCCCGTCTCTCCACGCGGCCTGGGCAGCCAGCTCCGCCTCGAGCACAGTGACTTTTTGAAGGTCTAATTGCCCGTGTTCGAGACTGTAGGAAAGGTCCGCCAGCGCCAGTGAGCCGAGAATGGTTTCTATTTGCGGCCAGGCGCCTACGGTCTTCTCAAACGCCTCCGCCCGGCCTATACGCCGCTGAAGGCAAGCCAAAGACAGGACCACCTCAAGGTCGTTGACGTCGGTGCTTTGCGCAAGCTCGTCCGTCAGCCGGCTCAACCGGTCGTCCTGGCCCGGACCGAGCAACTTGATTCTTTCAATCGCTATCTTGAACACGGTCGAATGGCCCATGTCGGACCGCTCCGCCAACAAGTCGAACTCTTTCAGAGCCTGTGGTTTATAGGTCGGGTCCGTCCGCGAAAGCAAGGCCAGGGCCCTGGCCTTCAAGAGCTGCAAATACGCCGTGCTGTAATTTTTGCCTAACGAGTCTATCCGCGCCAGTATTTGCCGGAGCATTTCACTCTGGGCCTCTTGTCCGGCGCACAGCACAACATAGAAATCAATCTCGCATCTGTCCAAATTCGTTACGTAGAGGTCGGCAAAAAGCCTTCGCCACAGGCCCGTCGAGCCGTACCTGTCGTCCCAATCGTCGCCCTCATACTCTTCGATTCGCCCCTTGAGATTCTGCTGCGATTCGCAGATCTCCTGCACCTGCTGCGACGTTCGTCCTGCAACTGCGCCCAGCTTGCCTCTATCATCGTCGGTCAGGAATTTCCCGCTGTACTCATATTGAAAACGAAGCCCGACGCTTTCCCGCAGAAATGCCTCGGTAGCCTGCTTCGCCTTCGTGGAAAGTTCATTGATGTCGTCGGCGGTCGGCAGTGCATCGGACGCCCCTGCAATAGAAATGACGGATGACAAAACGAAGGCCGCAAATAATACTCTGAACCTCAAAACCCGGTTCCTCCTATTACACCATATAGACCAAGTGAATGCGCTCCCAGAACACATCCCCTGAGTGGCAGCCTCAAGCCCGAAGGGCTTGGGGATGGCCTTGGACTCAATGACCGGTCACGACGAGCGCAGCTAACTCTTGTGAACCGTATTACTGCTCTGTCAAGGTTGCTCTTGGGAGTTGGCATCACGGCACACTTGACGGAATACTGCGTTTTGCGTTAATAGTTATTGGGTGTGGTCACTCGGTCATCCTGAACGTGATGTCGGTAAGTCCCGCCCCGAAGAACAGGTTGTATATTCTCGCCAGGTGCTCCCATTTTACATCGGGGCCGCAAATAATCTCGACCGGGTCGCCGGAAAACCTCTTTTGCGCGAGCATGCACTCGTTCATCTTCGCCATCAAGACGGCCAGGCTGGCGTCGATTGTTTCATTGTCTATCTGCACCGGGTGGAGCTCGCCTATCCGGACCTCGCAGCCGCTCGGCGTCGCCGAAATATATATCTCCATCGCTTCTGGCCTTCCGAGCACGGCGCTCTGCGCCTGTGCCGCAGGCAGCTGGAAAGGCAGGAAGTCTTCCTGCGGGCGCCATTTGGCCGTCACGAGAAAGAATATCAGCAGCAGGAATATCATATCGATCATCGGCGCCATGCGCAAAGCATAGCCCCCCCGGCTCGGCGCTCTACGGCCCAATCCGTCGAAAACGTCTCTGTGAATACTCTCGCCTGCCGTCGTTTCCAATGAAATTCCCCTAATGTTGCCCCGTGCCTCACGAGCCGCGAGCGGCGAACTCGGCCCCGCGGCGCAGGGCCTTGGTGTTCACAGGCAATGTCTTGTGATACCGCTCGGCAAGGACGTCTGGCAGACATTCTGCCGCCGCCTCCGGGCTCAGGTAGCCTCTTCTTTGCAGGTATGCCCCTATCGCAACCATGTTGGCGCTCTTGGGGCTTCCCAATTCGACGGCCAGCTCGTCGGCGGGCAGCGCTACAATCTCTATCGTCTCATCCAGCTCAGGCTCGCTGTCAATCAACGAGCCGTTCATCACGAGCAGCCCGCCTCGCTTGAGGCGCGGACCGAACTTGCTCAGTGAGGCCTTGTTCATCGCAATCAACGAATCGCACCTGGCGACCACCGGGCAGGCGATAGGCTCATCCGCCACGACGACCATACAATTGGCTGTCCCGCCGCGGACCTCCGCGCCGTAGGACGGCATATAGGTCACTTCCTTGCCTGCCTTCATTGCGGTCTGAGCCAGCAGCTTGCCGGCCAGAATTATCCCCTGCCCCCCAAACCCGGCGATTATCACCTCTTCATAAAAACCGTTCACAGACATTCTCAACCCTTCAACCGGCCCAGGGGGAAGACCTTTGTCATCTCTTTTTCGATCCACTCCATCGCCTTTGCTGGAGACATTCGCCAGTATGTCGGGCAGGGCGAGAGCACCTCTACCAAACTCAGGCCTTTGGCCCCTTCAACCTGCAGCTCAAAGGCGTGCTTGATGGCTTTCTTGGTGTTTCGCACGCCGGCGGCCCCGCTAAGCGCGGTCCGCTCCGCGTATATCACGCCGGGCAGCAGCGCCAGGATTTCGCAGACCTGTAAGGGATACCCCTGCTCGGCAGCGGTGCGGCCCCTGGGCGTTGTCGCCGTCACCTGGTTGATCATTGTTGTCGGCGCCATCTGCCCGCCCGTCATTCCGAACACGGCGTTGTTTATGAAGATAACTGTTAGCTGTTCGCCCCGGTGACCGGCATGGATAATCTCGGCCGTCCCGATGGCTGCCAGGTCGCCGTCGCCCTGGTAAGAGAAAATTATCTTGTCCGGGTTGGTCCTTTTCATACCTGTCGCCACAGCGGGTGCCCTGCCGTGCGCAACCTCCACGCAATCGACGTCGATATAATCGTACAACAGCACCGCGCAACCCACCGGCGCTATACCGATAGTTCGATCGCGTATTCCAAGCTCGTCAATCGTCTCAGCGATCAATCGATGAGCTATCCCGTGCCCGCAGCCGGGGCAGTAATGCGTCGGGCAATCTATAAGACTCGGCGTTCGCTTGAACACTGTCTGCATTTCGTCTCACCTTTTCTCCGAGACCGACAACTGCCTTATTTTATCGAGTATCTCATCGACGGTCGGCACGCCGCCGCCGGGTCGGCCGTAGAACAACACAGGCGCCTTGCCCGCCACGGCAAGCCGCACGTCTTCGACCATCTGCCCCGTGCTCATTTCAACCACAAAAAACAATCGAAACTCCTCGGCGGCCCTGCTGATCTGCCCGGTCGGGAAGGGCCAGAGCGTGATTGGACGTATTAGGCCGACCGGCATCCCCTCCTGCCTCGCCCGGTTCACCGCCGAGCGGGCGATCCTCGCCGCTATACCATAAGCGATGATCACTACTTCAGCGTCTTCAACCTTGTATTCTTCGCAAAGCACCTCGTTCCTGCGGATCTGCTCGTACTTGGCCTCGAGCATGTTACAATGCTCTTCGAGCCGACCCTCGGCGAGCCATAGCGACCGGACGATGTTCTGCTTCCTGTCCTTGGCCCCGGTTAAGGCCCAGTCTTTCGCTGGGAGCTTTCGGCCCACCTTTTTTTCGAGCACTACCGGCTCCATCATCTGGCCCAGGATGCCGTCCGCCAGGACCAGAACGGTCACTCGGTACTGGTCGGCCAGGTCGAAGGCCAGCGGCATGCAATCGACCAGCTCCTGCACGGTCGAAGGCCCCAGGACGATAGTCCGGTAGTCGCCGTGTCCGCCCCCGCGAGTCGCCTGGAAGTAATCGCCCTGCGATGGCGCGATATTGCCCAACCCCGGCCCCCCGCGCATCACGTTGACGACAACTGCCGGCAGCTCGGCCCCCGAAAGATAGCTTATCCCCTCCTGCATCAGGCTGATGCCGGGGCTCGATGAGCTGGTCATCGCCCTCTTGCCCGTAGCCGATGCCCCGAAAACCATATTTATCGCCGCCAATTCGCTCTCGCTCTGGATAAAGACCCTCCCTTCCTCAGCCATTCTCACGGACATGTACGTGGCGATCTCGTTTTGCGGCGTGATCGGATAGCCGAAATACGCATCGCAGCCGGCAAGAACAGCCGCCTCAGCCAGCGCCTCGTTTCCGCACATCAATACCCGCTCGCTCACACCACCAGACCTCCTTTCAGACCGCCCCTCCCCCTGTCCGCAAGTTTCTCCAGCCGGGTCTCGGATCGGATGCCGTTCCATACAGGTCTGACGGAGTTCACGCCTTGTCCTCCACTAAGGTTGCCTTCCTCTTGCCGTCCGATTTCGGCGACTGCTTGATCTTACCGGTGTCGTCGCGGTACACCTCGATTGCAACGTCAGGGCACACCAAAGCGCACAGCGCACAGCCTGTACACTCGGTGTTGGCCTGTTGGGCGGGGAAGTACCCTTTCTTGTTGGATTTCTCGCAGATAACGATGCTGCCCTTAGGGCAGACCGCGACACATAAGCCGCAGCCCTTGCATCGTTCGGTATCAATCACTATCTTACCGGCCATTTTTCGTATTTCGCGTAGAAACGGTCAACCATCTATACCGTTGCAGGATTTTAGCACGGCCGCAGGCCCTTTGTAAAGCTAAAAGCGGCCACTGCGCCTTATGCCCCCGGGCACAACGCCCTAACCACTATTGTACGCCGCAAGCCGCCCCGATGTGCGGCGCTTGCCCGCCCAAGCACTGGCGGGCTTGCAGGGCCTCCCGGAAATCTCCCCTTATTCTCTATCGCCGCCTTTTCAGGTGGAAGGCCCGGCGTCCTTCGTCGAAAAAGATGTCCCCGCCCGGCGCCACGTCTTTGGGGGCCAGGCCGATTAGCTTGAGCGGGTTGTAAAAACCCATCGCAATAAGCTCATCCAAGCCGACCAGCCCCAGCGACGCCAGATGGTTCATACACTTGAGCATAGTAGCCGACGAGCCGCACATATAGCCGGTTTTGGGGTCGTACAATCGCCCGTTTTCTTCAAGCACCACCTTATGGCCCAGGGTCTCGTATCTGCCAGGCCCGAACCCCGACAGCGACCCCCCATCGCTTATCACAACGCAGCGATCCGGCCCCTTGGTCCTGATGATTGTCTTCAGTATCGAAGCCGGCAGATGATTGCCGTCGGTTATTATCGTCGCCGTAAGATCATCGTTGGCCAGCCCAGCCCAGACGGGATTCTTATGCCGCGGCAGCATCGCCGGCACGCCGTTGCCCAAGTGCGTAAGCGCAACCGCCCCGGCCCGCACCAGCCTGTCTATGTCTTCCTCGTCCGCATCCTGATGCCCGAGCGCAACTGCGATTCCCTTGCTCACCGCGTATCGAGCCAGCCCCTCGGCGCCGCGCGGCTCCGCTGCTATCGTCAGCAGCTTCACTCTCCCGCCCGCCCAGCCGATCAGCTTATCCAGAAATCCCGCCTCCGGCGCCCTTACCCACTCGGCGTTGTGCGCGCCGCGCGTGCCGTCCTGCGCAGAGATGAACGGCCCCTCGATGTGTATGCCTAATAGTCGGCCCTCGAACTCCGGTATATCCAGACACTCGGCGATTATAGGCAGGTTGTGCTCATAGACATCTTCCCGGCTGGTAACCATAGTCGGCAGAAAGGCCGTCGTCCCCGCCTCGAACAACCCCCGGCAGGCACGGATAAAATCCCCCTGCGTAAGCTCGCCGCTCGAAAAATCCACACCCTTATACCCGTTGACCTGCAGATCGACCAATCCGGGTATTTTCACCCCGCTCAAAGCCTCTGTCCTCTGGTGCATTTATTGGCCCCCTTGAGAATTTCTAACGCGATGAAAGCAGCCGGGCCGATTCCGAATCCAAGAAAATCTTACATCTCCCGTGCCGCTGCAGTATCGACGCCGGGCATTGAGGCCTGACCGGGCCTTCGAGCGCGTTCTTGACCGCCTCGGCCTTGCGCCGGTCCGGCACGGTGACAACCAGGCGTGCGCTCTTCATTATCTGCCGGATGCTCATCGATATCGCCCTGCGCGGCACTTGCTCCAACGTCTCGAACCATCCCTCGCCTAACTGCTGCCTTCTGCATTTCTCATCCAGCTCAACGACAATATAAGGCTCCTCTGTCTGGAAATCGGCCGGCGGGTCGTTAAACGCCAAATGCCCGTTCTCCCCGATCCCTATCATTGCGGCGTCAATTGGATGCTTCCTGATAATCTCTCCCACCCTTTTGCACTCCTGCTTCGGGTCGTCCGCGTCGCCATCGACGAAATGCGCCGCCTTCAGATTCCCCACCTCTTCGACAAACCGCTCCTTGAGGTACTTTCTAAAGCTCGCAGGGTGATCCGGGCCGAGCCCTATGTACTCGTCAAGGTGAAACATCGTCACCCTCGACCAATCGACGCCCTCCGCCGCTGTCAGGCTGCCTAACATCTCGATTTGACTTGCCCCTGTCGCAAGAATAATATTCGCCCGTCCCCTGGCCTTTATCGCGTCTCTTACAGCCTCGGCTGCATTACCCGCCGCTGCCGCCGCCACTTCGCCGGTTGTCCGGAATACGAACTTCTCCATAAATCCACCACCTTTTCTATGGAATCGCACTTTCCGCAATGATATGAGACCGGACCCAAGCTGTCAACGCGCCTTTAGACTTACGGCAGGACGAACTCTGGCCGCCGGCGGGACGAACTTCTTGCTCCCGGCGAATCTGCTTGCAGGATCGTCTGTCGGTGCCGCATTGCGTAAGTCCCGATACTACTCTGTCATTTCGACCGAGGATAGCCTTTAGACCTGAGCGAAGCCGAAGGGGATGCGCAGCATCGCACAGCGGAAGAATCTGTTCAAACACCATTCTATCCCTCTTACTTCCTGCCAGCCCCAGTCAGATAGAGAGAATGCCAGAGCCGCTCGCCGGAGAAGGTCAAACAGACCCCTCGACTGCCAGGCTGTGTCGCAATTAGGATTTTGCGTCTTTCGCCCCTGATTTGGAGCAAAAAACGAAGGTCATCATGCCGATTTTGGTGTATTTTTGCCATTATGACACAGCCTCTGCACTCAGGGTAACGAAATGTCATTTCGAGCGCAGCGAAGCGGAGTCGAGAAATCTGTTCTTCTGAGGTGCCGCCTTCTTCGCATAGTCGTCCTATTTGTGAAATGCGGCGCTGTTCCGGCAATCACGCCCTCCACGGACGCTGCCTCTTAACTGATAATTCGCCCGACAGTATGTCCCTGGTGATGATCACGTTTTCTCTGACCTGAAAGTCAAACATCCCAACACAGACAAAATCCGCCCCATTCTCAAAGGCGTACTTGAAGCCCTCTCTCGGATGAATAGCGCCCGCCGCCAAAACCTTGAAAGCAATCCACGGCTTTTCGACGTTCTTCATAAATTCGATGGTCTTCTCCGGCGCGATCTCCCAGATGTTGTCATGATCATAAGGGCTGCCGCTATCGACGTTGAACTCCACTCTTTTCTCCTTCGGCGTGGCGGACCAGTAATTCCCGTGGTGCAGCGTCTTCATATAAAAATCAACGTCTATCTTCGCCTTTTCCACCGCGATAGGCACTTCCACCGAATGTCCGCCGATCCCCGCAATCAGGCCGTTTTGTTTGATGAACTCAACCGCCTTGGCAAGCAGATCGACACGCCCGTTTTTGACAAAGCTGTCTCCGACTCCACCCTGCACGTAAGCCCCAGCCGCCCCCTCATCAATCGCCCTTTTTATATCGCTTGTCAGGTCATCCGACTGCGGATGGACCTGGGCAATCCACTGTATCTTGCCGCCTCTCTCCTTCCAGTACTTGGCCAGGTACCCCGACGACGACGTTATAATCGCGTTCACCCCGTTCTCCTCGCATATCTCAAGGGTCTCCATTATCTTCTCTTGCGAGCTGTATGCCTTGAACAGGTCGCGCAGATACGCCAGGTCCCTGCTGTGCGACCACCCGCTGAACTGATTGCCGCCGATGATCAGCCTGCTGACCTCAACGCCGCCGATCTTGCCCGCCACCGGCAATTGGGCGGGCTTGCCCGCCGGAAGCCCTTTAACAGAGCTCGCCAACGCCTGCGCCCCCTTGCTTTCCGCCGCCGTCGCAACAACCGCCGAACCGATTAAAGACCTTCCTAAGGACTGCCTGCGATTCAATTCCTTTGACATCCTGGCGCCTCTTTGACCACTCGGATTTGCCCACTTACTATTTTCTGACAGTTTCGCCGAATTTCAACTGCTTGATAGCTTCGCTCCCTCATATTGCGAAATCTACGCGGCAAAAGCAACTGTCTTGACAGTTTTTTTTGCCGGGCCGGCCCCTTTGCATCGAAAATATGATACAATGCCGCCTTGCCCCGATGGGCCGTTGTGTTCTACAAATGAGTGCTGCAAAATGAACTCTTGCCCTGGTCAAACAGAGGTGAACTATGAGTAACGAGTACAGGTTTGGGCTGCGGGTGATTGTGATAACCTGCCTGCTTGCGGCCTTGGCGCCGGCTAAAGAATCCGTTGTAGAGCCTTCCGAGGTGCTCAAGACGCTGGATAAGACCCACCCGCGATTGATGCTGAAAGACAAAGACCTGCAGGGCCTCAAAGAGCAATACGCAAACGACAAGGTCCTGCAGAAGTGCGTCAAGGACGTCATTGACAGGGCGGACGGCTGTATGAATAAGCCCATGCTCACCTACGACAAGATCGGCCCCCGCCTTCTGCACGTCAGCAGGGAGTGCCTCAGCCGGGTTTACGCCCTCGCCCTGGCCTATAGATGGACGGGCGATGAGAAATATGCCAAGAAGGCCGTGGACAATATGCTGGCCGTCTGCGCATTCAATGACTGGAACCCCTCGCACTTTCTCGACACCGCCGAGATGTCCCACGCCGTCGGTGTCGGATACGACTGGCTGTACTCCTATATGGACGCCGACGCGAGGGCGAAGATAAAGGCGGGGCTTATCAAGAACGGCCTGGAACAGGGACTCATCGCCTACAAAAAAGGAGGCTGGGCGCTAAGCGAGCACAACTGGAACCAGGTCTGCAACGGTGGCCTGATAGCAGGCGCTCTGGCGATAGCCGAATCCGACCCCAACTACGCCGAGCAGATTGTCGCTTCGGCAGTCCGGTCTCTGCCTCGCGCTATTAAGACCTACGGCCCCGACGGCGCCTGGGGCGAAGGCCCGGGCTATTGGCACTACGCCAGCAACTATACCGCCTACGGCCTGACGGCGCTGCAGACAGCATTGGGCAAAGACTTCGGCCTGCTGCAAATCGAGGGGCTGGCCGAAGCCGGGTATTTCCCGATATACACCACCGGCCCGACAGGCCTTTTTCTCAACCTCGCCGATAGCGGCGAGAGGGCATCGAGAAGGACGATGCCCTGCCTGTTCTGGTTCGCACGCACATTCGACAATCCATTCTACGCCGAGGCCGAGCACGCCGAGCTTGCTAAAGGCTCAGCAAGCCCGGAGCACGTCGTCTGGTATGTGCCGGCCCCCAAAGGCAAGTCCACGCCACCGGACCTTGACCGCTATTTCCGCGGGCCGGTCGAAGTGGCCCTATTCCGCAGCGCCTGGGACGACCCCGATGCTCTGTTCGTCGGCATCAAGGCCGGCTACAACCAGGTCAACCACGGACATCTCGACCTGGGCAATTTCGAGCTTGACGCCCTCGGAGTCCGATGGGCGCGGGACTTAGGCTCGGACGACTACAATATGGCCGGCTACTGGGACAGTAAGCAAGGCGGCAAACGCTGGAGCTACTACCGCCTGAACTCGAAGAGTCACAACGTCCCCCTGCTAAGCGGCGAGGACCAGGATGCGTACGCAAAGTCGAGCATCAGCAAATTCCAGAGCAGCGGGTCATCGGGCTTTGCCATAATCGACCTGACAAGCGCCTATCAGAAGTTTGCCAAGAAGACCACACGCGGCGTCGCAATGGTGGAGAATCGCCGGGCCGTGCTTGTGCAGGACGAATTCGAGATAGAAAAGCCCTGCGAGCTCGCCTGGGGAATGACGACGGACGCACAGATTAAGATTGAAAAAGGCGGCAGCGCGACACTCAGCCTCAAGGGTAAAGAATTGACCGCTCGAATCCTCTCACCGCCCGGCGGGGAGTTTACGGTTGAGTCGGCCGAGCAGAAGCCGCCCGAAAAGAAGAACCCCGGCGTCAGCCGGCTTATGCTCCGCCTGCCAAATGCACAAGGAAGTGTCCGCCTGGCAATCCTGCTGTCGCCCAACTGGAAAGCCGGCACTGTCGATACTATCAGCTTGAAACCTCTGGCTGAATGGTAGGAACACCGGCTTGCATACACAAGAGTCGCAGGTCGAGGGTCTATGCTGGAAATCGTACAAACAGTAACAGCCGGAAACATTGAGCTTGTCAGGGCCCTCCTTGAGGAATATGGGGCCTGGGGGCTGGCGGAAGGGATTGCGTTCCCCGAGGAGTACAAGGCGTTCCAGGAGCAGCTTTCCAACCTGCCCGGCAGCTTTGGCCCGCCGCATGGATGCCTGTTGGTGGCGATATATGATGGGGATGCTGCCGGATGTGTGGCAATCAGGAAGCTAAGTGAGGAGGTGTGCGAGATGAAGAGACTTTACGTCACGCCGCGGTTTCGAGGCCTCGGGATTGGCCGGGCTCTCGCCCAAGCCATTATTGAACAGGCCCGCGGAATCGGCTATGCTTGCATGCGCTTGGATACGGTTGCGTCAATGAAGGCCGCCAGGGCGCTTTATGTGTCCCTCGGATTCAAAGAGATTGAGGCCTATCGATACAACCCGCTCGAAGGGGCGGTATTTATGGAGCTCTCGCTGGTATGAGTTTTCCGAGTGCTTAGTGAAAAGAACAAAGGCTTCTGCAAAATTGCAGGTTAGGCCTAACCTGGAATTTTGCAGAACTCTTAAAAGAACACGAAAAGGGGAATCATTATGAAACAACAAATGCGTAACAGACTAATCAGACTGTGCAAGGTGTGTACCGTCGTTGCAGTGGCAGTTACATTCGGGCAGTTCGGGGGGCTCGTCAAAGGCGCCGAAGAGAAAAAGCCCACACTTTGCCAGGGAAATTATCAAACCGAGGAACAGGCCAAAGAGCAGCTTGCTAAGTTTGCGGCGAGTTACTCCAACCTCGACGAATGGAAGTCGCGGGCCGCGAACATCCGCGAGGGTATCCTGCGCGGGGCCGAGCTGCTGCCGATGCCCAAAAAGTGCCCGCTCAACCCCATCATTCACAGCAAGCGCGAATACGCCGGCTACACCGTCGAAAACGCGGCGTTCGAGAGCCTCCCCGGCGTATTTGTAACCGGCAATCTGTATCGGCCCCGAACGGGCAAGGGACCTTTCCCCGCCGTCCTCTGCCCGCACGGACACTTCAGCAGTCCCGGCGATTATGGGCGGTTTCGGCCCGACATGCAGAAGCGTTGCGCGACCCTGACCCGTATGGGCGCGGTCGTCTTCGCTTACGATATGGTCGGATACGGCGACTGGAAGAATGCCGGATGGGAGCACAGCACGCCCAAGGCCCTCAAACTCCAGCTCTGGAACAGCATCCGCACCGTTGACTTTCTCACTTCGCTGGCCGACGTTGACCCCAATCGCATAGGCGTAACGGGCGCTTCCGGCGGGGGAACGCAAACATTCCTCTTGACCGCAGTGGACGACCGCGTCACGGTCTCCGTTCCCACCGTAATGGTCTCGGCGCACTTCTTCGGCGGGTGCAACTGCGAAAGCGGGATGCCCATCCACAAGAGCGATGCCCACGAAACCAACAATACCGAGATAGCCGCCTTGGCCGCACCGCGTCCTTTGCTGCTCATCTCCTGCGGCCAGGACTGGACAAAGAATACGCCGAATGTCGAGCTCCCTCACATCCGAAGCATCTATTCTCTCTACGGTGCCGAAAACTACGTTGAAAACGCACACTTAGCCGACGAGGGGCACGACTACGGCTATTCAAAACGCATCGCCGCCTACGAGTTCCTCGCCAAACACCTCGGCCTTTCACTGGTTACGGTCAAAAAGCCGGACGGCTCCATCGACGAAAGCTTTGTCACCATCGAAGAGCAGAAGAATATGTACGCCTTCGACGACAGCCACCCGCGACCCGCAAACGCCGTCAAACCCGACGCAAAGGACCTGCCCTGGGACTGATTATATCAAAGCGTCCCTCTTGGTGCGGTAGAATACCGTATCAAGACAAAACACCAGGCGGCTTGTAACCGCAGAAAGGACATTTTAGCTATGAAGATCATAGCGAGACTTGCGATAACGGTAATGGTCCTGACTGAGGCCAAGGATGTGGAGACCTGGATTCCTCGCAGCGTGATCCTGCTTATCAAGACATACAGCGAAGAGCCGCCCCGATATACGCATTGCCTGGGTTGAAAGCGGGAACTACTGTTCGCAGGAGCCGGCGCAGTACCGCGTTTCATAATTCTCACGACCAAACTGTCATTTCGACCGAGCGGAGCGAGCGGAGAAATCTCTCAAAACAAACAGTATCCATTTTCTTTCATAATTGAGCCATCTATGAAATACTGTAGTAGGTCGTCCGCCGCCACAGGCAAAGGCCTGCGGCCGGCACGCCCGCCATCACGAAATACACCTCTCCGACCCGCGACGAGTCGCGCCGGAACGGCTCAAAACAATCCTCCTGCATCCGGTCAGGAAGAAGCCGGACTGACAGCCGATGCCGCCATCCGTTTGCTGACGGCCTTGCGGTAGCCAGTGACTATAATACAGCCGTCGGGCCGGACCTCGACGACGGCATAAGCATTGTCTTCTTCGCCGGGGCCTTCAACAACCGCCTTCAACGTGTAGTAATGAATCCCCTCTATTTCGCTGTAGCCCCCTGAATGTTGATGGCCCTGGAAAACTGCCTGGACTTTGCCGGATGATTGCAGAACTGCCCGCACCTCGGCGGCGTTCCTGACATAGTGCGCGCCGCTGCCGTCGAGCAGCTGATGAACGAAAACAATGGCCGGGCCGCGCGCCCGCTCGAGGTCATCTCTGAGCCACTCTAATTCGCCCGGCGGGATATTTGCATCGGTCCAATCGAAATTCCCGTGGTCGTAATCGGCGCCATCCGCCCTGTAGTTGGCGTCTAAAACTACAAAGTGCACCCCCTTGAAATCAAACGAATAGTAGGTCGTGCCCGCATCTATGGCGGTGTTTTCAACGTTGGCCAAGAACTGCTCTTTCGAGTTACTGTCCGCATCATGATTCCCCAGGACGTGGAACCTTGGCCCCTTGAACTTCTCAAAGACCTTTTCCGCCGCCTGCAGGTAGGAAATGGTCTTCTCCTCGACCGCCGGCCCGTCCTCGTCCTTGAAATCGCCCAACTCTATAAGAAAATCGACCCTCTCGCCGTTCATCGCCTTCACGCACTCGCCCAGCTTGTCGAGCGATTGGCGGTAGTAACGCGAGCCGACAGTATCGGCGTTGGCATAGTGACAGTCGGCGACTATTCCGAACCGCGCAGCGCCTCGTCCGCGGTTAGAGGCGGTCTGCAGCGCACAGGAAAGCTGCGACAGGGCCAGCCCGCCAAGCAAACCGCCCGACGCCTTCAGAAAATCCCTGCGACAAATCACCCAATCGGAATTACGCGCAGCGGCACAGTGAGGTTCGTGATTGTAGTGCTGCCCTTCCATTGCATAACAGCTTTCCAGAGCAGATTCTTAACCTAAACGCCCGGACCGGTAATTGACGGAAGCTCTCGATGTTTGTCACGCGGGCGGCTTCTTGAGCTCCTCGACCTTTGGCAGGTCCTTGAGGGAATTGAGGCCGAATACCTCCAGAAACTTCCTCGTCGTGCCGTACAGCATCGGCCTGCCTAAGACCTCGGCCCGCCCCACGATCTTCACCAGACCTTTATACATCAACCCGCGAATCACTTCGCCGACCGCGACGCCCCTGATGGCCTCGATGTCGGCGCGGATCACCGGCTGCTTGTAGGCCACTATCGCAAGAGTCTCCAGAGACGCGGCGCTGAGCTTGCTGTCCGAGCGGGCGCGAAGCAGTTTCTGGAGCCAGTGATTGTAAGGGCTCAGGGTCAGCATCTGGTAGCCGCCGGCAATCTGCTCTATTCGAAAGGCATTGTTGTTCGCCCTGTATTTGTTATTGAGGTTCTCGACGTGCTCCCGGACCTGCTTCGCGCCGGTCTCAACGATATCGGCCAGCCTTGCCACTGTCAGGGACTCGTCGCTGGCAAAGAGAACCGCTTCCACGACCGACTCAACCGTCGGCGCAAAATCCGGGTCCTGCGGCGGCAGGCCGCCCTGCTTATCAACCTCGGCTTCGATCTGCTCATCCACAGCCGCTTCTTCCGGCCCCTGCGCCGACAGATCGCCCTGCTCGTCAGCGCCGGCACTTATACGGCCATCCTCAACGGGCGTTTCTGTCTGCTGCTGCTTTTCTTCTGTCATACGTTCTTCCAAGTAAACGGGTCTGCATCTTTCCTGCTTACCCTGATTGTCACTGAATTCAGGGGCTTTTTCAACTGTCTGGCCAATTTTTTCAGGATAAATCGCTCCGAGACGGTATGGCTCAGGCATATACACGTCAGCCCGGCCTCCTGTGCGGCCAGCGCCTGGCGGTGTTTCAATTCGCCGGTCAGGTACAAATCGGCCTTCGCGGCGATCACCGCGTCAATGATGCTTCCGCACGAACCCGCACAGACCGCCGCCTTCTTCACCAGCCGTTTTCCCGGCCCGACTATGCCGACGGCCTTTGCGCCCGTTTGGCTCTTTACCCTTTTGACGAGCGCCTCCAGACCCATCGGCTGGGCCAATCTGCCGATCCTGCCCAAGCCGAACCGCCCCTGCGGATTGCACAGCTTGATCACGTCGAAGGCGGGCATCTCGTATGGATGCGCCCTTCTCATCGCCGCTATCACCCCATCGAGCTTCTCCGCCGGCACAATCGTCTCGAACCTCACCTCCGCAACCTTCTCAAACCTGCCTTTGCTGCCAACGGCCGGCTTGGCGCCTTCCAAAGGCAAGAATGTCCCCGTCCCCTCCGCCCCGAAACCGCAGTGGCTGTAGCAGCCCATCCTCCCGGCGCCGGCGGCAAATACGGCATTTGAAACCTTGCCGGCCGAATCGACCGGAACAAAGACAACCAGTTTGTAAATGTCCCCGCCGGGCGCATCGACATAGTCGCCGATAGGCTCGGCGTCCTGAATCCCGATCATTTCGGCAAGGCCGTCATTTACACCGCCGACCGCCGAATCCAGGGCCGTATGTATCGAAAACACCGCTATCCCTGAGCGAATCAGCTCATGCACAACACCCGTCGGCCCGTCGGCCGTGACCTTTTTAAGCCCGTCCCATATAACCGGATGATAGCTGACTATCAAATCGGTCCTTAGCCTCTTTGCCTCAGCCACAACGCCGGCGGTGACATCTATGGTCAGCAAAACATTTTTTACGTCCCGCCGCGGATCGCCGACCAAAAGCCCCACGTTGTCCCAGCCCTGGGCCAGCTCAAGCGGCGCTATCCGCTCAATCGCTGCTGCAACATCGTTCACCTTCATTTGTCTATACCCGCACCTATTCTTCGCACAATTTCTTTTTGAGTTTTGCATTTTGGTCATTTGAGTTTGTTTCGAATTTCGTGCTTCGTATTTCGATATTCGCTATTCCCTGTTCGATATTCGACATTCATTTATGATGTTCCGGTCGAATGTTTCTTTCAGCTTTTTCGCCATCGGCCCCACCTTGCCTTCACCGACCGTGTGTTTCTCCACACTGTTCACCGGCATAACCTGCATAATTACATTTGTCAGAATAACCTCGTCGGCGCTTAGAACGTCGTCGATGTAAAGGTCTTTTTCGACCAGCTTGATGGAATTTTCCGCGGCAATCCGGCAGACCGTCTTCCTCGCCACCCCCGCAAGAACAGGCGTCGAGATAGGCGGCGTGTAGAGCACCGAATCCTTGACCAGAAACACGTTGCTTATGCACCCCTCTGCAAGGCGATTATCGACCGTGAACCACAATGCCTCAGCCGCCCTCTTCTTATGAGCGAAGCTCAACCCTATCATACGCGAAAAATAGCTCGTCACTTTATGCCCGCACGTCGGGTCGTTCGGGTTCTGCCTGTACGGGCACAGCACCACCATAACGCCCTTTCGGTAGTATTCAGGCGGGTAGGCGGTCAGCACGGTGGCCGTTATCAGCAGCGTCGATCTGCGCCGCTCATCAGGTTCGGACATCGACCCGCTTGTAACCGTCAGGCGCATACGCGCATCCTTTAGCTTGTTGGCGCCCAGCACCATGTAAATGGCGTCGGTAATGTATTCCCTGTCATACGCGATGTTTATCGACAACGTCTCGGCGCTGGAAAACAGCCGATCCAGATGGTCCTTTAATGCAAAGACGACCCCGTTGCATGTCCGCATCGTCTCGAACAGCCCCGCCCCGTACAAAAGCCCGCTGTCCGTCACCGACACCCGCGCCTTGCCAACATCCACCAGCTTGTCGTTCAGAAATACCTTTTCAATCATGGTTCCGTATCTCTGTATGTTCTTATCTTTCCTTCCATATCACGTCCCCACATTAGGTACACTATTCAATGTACGCACGACGCATCACGCACGACGAGTTACGCTTCACGCTATTTATCCCCGCTAATAGCGCCCTTGCTTTCGTGATTGTCTCGGCCCACTCGGCCTGCGGGTCTGAATCGGCAACGATACCGCCGCCGGTCTGCGCAAAGGCCTTTGCGCCCGTGATAATAATCGTCCGTATCGCTATGTTCAAGCACACATTGCCGTCCAGCCCGATATACCCGATACTGCCGGTATATACGCCCCGCGCCGTCGGCTCGGTCTCGTCGATGATCTCCATCGAGCGAATCTTCGGCGCGCCGGTGATAGAGCCGCCCGGAAACATCGCCCTGAGAATGTCACACAACCCGACCCCGCTGCGAAGCTGCCCCGCCACAGTCGCCACCGCGTGGAAAACCGTCGGGTACGTCTCAATCGTCCTGGGCTGAATGACGCTCCGAGTGCCCGGAACGCAGATCCTCGCCAGGTCGTTGCGCTCCAGATCGACTATCATATTCAGCTCGGCCTGCTCCTTTTCGCTGTGGAGCAGCTCATAATAATTCTCTTCGTTGATTTGCTTTGCTTGCACCCGGTTCTCAGGCGTCGGGCAAATACGCCGCCGCGTGCCCTTTATCGGCTTGGTGCGAATATAACCGTCGCTAACCGTCACGAACATCTCGGGAGACGCACTGACGATATGAAAGTCTCCGCCGTCGATGTACGCC
>CAYGZM010000001.1:109048-119961 GCA_964354365.1 uncultured Pirellulales bacterium | reverse complement strand
CTAATCCTCGGCCGCATCGCCCTAAAGGACTTCTCGAACGCAAGAGTCCTCGACCGCCTCCTGATGTACGAAAGAAGAATAGAGCACAGCCTATTCAAAACAACCCTCGAACTCCAAAGACTTCGCATCCTCCGAACCGTCGAACCTTCAGAACCAAATCTCGAACCCCAAGACCGCTATTTAGCCCCCGGCCCTGCGCCGGGGGGCAGCACAGAACCAAACAACACCCCCGAACCGCGCCAAAACCATCCAACATCAACCATCCTGCATCCAGCATCGAGCATCGAGTATCCAGCATCGAGTATCGAGTATCAAGAATCCAGCAGCATTGCGCAAAACAAACCCAATGTCAAAATAGGCAAAATGACCATAAGTCCAGTAACAACAAAATCTTATCTCAATGAACAACGAACAATCAACAACGAACGTTATCCAAAACAAACCCAATCAAACCCAATTCCCCGGACCGGACAAGATGCCTATATCTTCCGCGAGAATACCTGTATCCTCTGGCCGTCACCTTCCGCAACGTAGATATTGCCCTGCTTATCGACAGTGATCGAATGCGCCATCTTGAACTCGCCGGGCCCGCCGCCTGTCTTGCCGAACTTCGAGAGCACCTTGCCCCTTTCACTCACAACATAGACATTATTCGATTCACCATCGGTAATATACACGTTCATCCTATCATCAATACAAAGCCCAAAAGGTTTGCCGACATGCTTCCACTGCTCAAGAAACTTGCCATCCGCGTCGAATATCTGCACCCGCTCATTCTCACGGTCGGCGATATACACCCTGCCCTTCTTGTCGATCACTATGTTGTGCACAAGGTCAAACTCGCCCGGCCCGTTCCCCTTCTTGCCCCAGCTTTGTTTGAACTTCCCGTCCGCACCAAACCGCATCACCCGGCTGTTGCCATATCCATCCGAGACATAGACATCCCCATTAGGCGCGATTGCGACATCCGACGGCTTATTGAACTCGTTCTCACCCAGCCCGCTCTTGCCGTCCGTCCCCAGCGTTCTCAAGGGTTTGCCATCCAGAGTAAACTGCATAACGATGTGCCGCTCCCTGTCCGTCACCCACACCTTGTCATCAATCACCTTAAGCCCGTGCTTGCTCACAAAGCCCTTCCCCCAGGAGTCAACAACCCCGCCGTCCGCATCAAAAACCAGCACGCCCTTTTCTCCCTTGCCGGCCGTCGCATAAACCCTCCCCTTGCTGTCAATCCCGATGCCCAGAATCTTATCAAGCTCCACCCCCACACTCGCCGTATCCCAGATCGCAACCGGCTCATACATAAGTGCCTCCTTCGCCGCACAGGCGGAAATCCAAATGTCAAAAGAAACTGTTGTTCTGTGTCAAGGCAGAAACTCGCCGATTTCAATCGCGCACCCGCGAAACTTCTCCGCAGGCAGAGTCACCGTCCGCCACTTCGGACTTCGCCGCTTCATATTAGCTCGATAATCATCCAGCTTAACGCAGAAAAACAGATACTTGTAACCCCCGAATTCGAATACATCTCTGCCGTCAAAATCGACGTCAACATTCTCGACCTTATACGCAAAGACAAAAACGGCCGTATGGTCCGCCCCGAAAACCTCCTGCCACTTGGCCAGCCCGTCCACATCCTCCGCCGTCACCCAGCACTCAAACCCCGTCATCTTCTCAAGGCTCGCACCCAGGAACTTCCTGCCCTTCACTTCCGCGATTATCGTCCGCCCGTCACTCGGATACAGCAGAAAATCCGGGCTCTTGACCTTGTGCCGCGAAACCACCGCCCTTCTGTGCTCGTCGGCGGCAACGTACTGAATCCGATGGTCTTTCAGCCAGTTCTCAAACGCCTGCTCATAATGATTCGGGAAAGAATCCTTCATCTGCGTTTCTCTCGGCGCCCCGCGCCAAACGCGGACTATACTCAATCTTCGTTTGCCCCACTGCCCCACGACGATATTTCTATCAAGTTGCCCTCCGGATCGGCAATCGCAGCGGAGCGCTGGCCCCAGGGCACATCTTTCGGCTCGGCGACCGGCCTGCCCCCTGCTTCGACGATGCGCTCGAATTCACGGTCCACGTCTTCGAAATCAGGCACATCTATTGCAAGCTCGAATGTCCCGTTAAGACCGCTCGGATACGTCGGCTCCTCGTCCAAGAACTCAGGCAATATCGACCGCGCGAACATCCCCAAGTCAATGCCCTCATGCTGGAACAATGCGTAATGCTCACCGGTTGTCTTGACTTCGACCCCCAGGACGTCTCGATAGAACTCAACCATCCTGTCGAGATCGTTCACAAATATCCCAATCATGCTGAATCGAATACCCATTGCCTCTCGCCCCTTTCTCAATTCTCCTTATCTGCCGGGTTCCTCGCCCCCGAACAACAATGGAACAAATTCATTCAGATAACGCCGCCACACGCGCCACTCATGCCCCCCATCGCTGATATGAGCGACGTGCTTGATATTCTCAGCCTTCAATCGCTCGATGAACTTCTGGTTCGCATCGAAGAGGAAATCGCTCTTGCCGCAGCCAATCCACAATAGATGGAGCTGTTTGTTTATCAATTGCGGCTCGGCCAGCAGCCCATCGAGGTTCTCCGGTCGCGGTATGGCCGAGCTGAACGCCCCCACCCACCCGAACAAATCAAGATTCCCCAGACCCACCGTCAGTGACTGCCCGCCGCCCATTGAAAGACCGGCTATCGCCCGGTCTTTACGGTCCGCACTAACGCGATACGACTTCTGAACGTATGGAATCGCGTCCTCAATCAAATCCTTTTCAAACGCCTCGTACTTTCCTATGCTCCTCATATCCGGCGGCGCGGAAGGCGTATGCCCGTATGGCATAACAATAACCATCGGCCTCGCCTTGCCCTGCGCTATCAGATTGTCCACTATCACGTTGGTTCGCCCAACGACAGTCCACGTATCCTCGGTGTCGCCCATCCCGTGCAGCAGGTAGAGGGCCGGGTATTTTGTATCCTTGCTCGTCTCATAGCCCGGCGGAGTATATACGTAAAGCCCCCGCGTCACGCCGAGCGATTTCGAGCGGTACTTGTGTATATGCACCGTTCCGTGCGGCACATCCTGCTGCTCAAAGAACATCGGCTTCTCGCCGGGCACTTCGACCAGGTTCTTCGCCGCTCCGCCCCAGAACTTCAGCCACGAATTCGCCGGGTCGCTAACCTGCAAACCATCCACAACGAAGCTGTACTCATAAATATCCGGCTCAGCCGGCCCCAATATCACGCTCCATACCCCGTCCTGTCCCTTGCTCATCTCCTGCAGGCCCGAAGCGAACTGAACATTCACGCCGACCTTCTCGGCCGCCAGCGCCTTCAAGCGAAACGTCACCCGCCTGTCCGAATGAACTTCCGCCGCCGCAAAAACACCTCCTGCCGACAGACACATCACCAACAACACCAAGATCGCACAGCCTGACTTGCCTGTTCTCATAAAACAACCTCCATAAAACTCCCACCGCTTAACGCCGCTCTTACTCCGACTTCAGTCCGGCCAGAAACTTTTCGCAATCCGCCAGAAACGCCTTGTAATCTACAAGGTCCTGCTTACCCGTCGCCATATCCTTGACTGTAAGCTTGCCTTCCTTCAACTCGTCGTACCCAATGATTATACACTTCTTTGCATTCTGGGCTGATGCTTCCTTCAACTGCCTCGAAATACCACCCATTTTGTAGCTAAAATTCACTGAATAGCTGGCCGACCTCAGCCTTTCGACTACTTGCCATGCCTCCTTGCCAAAGACCCCTATACAAGCAACAAAACAGTCCACTTTTCCTTCCGGCAGTTGTCTGTCGAGGACTCCTTTCTCTCTTAGCACAATCTCAAGAACACAGTCGCCCATACCCATTCCTGTAGCTGATACCGCCGGTCCGCCGAAGTCTCTCAGAAGATTATCGTATCTACCCCCACCACAGATTGCTCTAAGCTCACCACCGATGTCATGAACTTCAAACACGATACCCGTATAATAAGCCAGACCTCGAACAATACTCGGGTCATAGACACAGAAATCCCCTACCTCCATCATGGTAAGCGTATCAAGAACATCTTTTACAGTGCGGAGGCAATCTGCGAAATTGTCTGACCCGACTCTTACCGACTGTTCAACATCTGATATCGAGTCCATGTTCATAAAATCCAGTATCTTGCTAACGACCTGCTTATCTTGGACTTGCTCGTCAAGGACGTCTTCGAACGTCTCCGCCGGCAACTTCGCCTTCTTGTCAAGAACAGGATATATAGAGTCGAGTCTGTCTTCGGGAATACCCAAGCCAATGAGATAAGCCGCCAGCAACTCTCTGCTTGATATCTTGACTTTGATGTCCTTGCTCGTAAGCCCGACCCCCCGTAGGTAGTCCACCGTAGTAAAGATCACCTCCGCATCAGCAAGGTCTTGTCCAAGTTCATTCTCCACGCCGATTATGTCGATATTCCACTGGAAGAACTCTCGCAGCCGGCCTTTTTGAGGACGCTCGGCGCGGCACAATCTCGGCACAGAGAACCACTTTATCGGCCGCGGGAGTGAATTTACCTGCTGATTGACCATTCGCGCCAGCGTCGGCGTTATCTCCGGCCTTATCGCAAGCTTCCTGCCGCCCCGGTCCTCAAAGGAAAAAAGCTGCTCGACGATCTCCTCCCCGCTTTTTATCTGATACATATCCAGATACTCGAAGATTGGCCCATCGTACTCCTCGAACCCGTTGCGGATGGAGACCCGCTTCCACCCGTCAATAATCCAGTTACGCACCGCCATCTGCGGCGGATAAAAATCCCTCGTCCCCTTTACCGGCTGTATCTTCATTTGCCTGCTCTTTTCCAAACTTGGTGCAAGTTCGTGCTAATTCGTGAAAATTAGTGGTTAATTACCTTTGTGCCTTTGTGCCTTCGCATCTGATTCTTCTTTTTCTTCTTCTTTCTCGCCTTGTGCTTCTCGATCCTGTTATTGTCGAACTTTATCCTTATGTACTCCTCCATCTGCTTATCGTCCGTAAAGTGCAGCTCGTAATCATACTCGCCCTCGACGAAATCGCAGTCCGCATGCCGATACCCCCTGCAAATCCTCGGCCTCTTATGATAAACCTCACACCGATGGTCATTCTTCGACAGGTGCCTGCACTTGTTCATTATGTTGATGTACCAGTCGCCGTCCTCCACGAAAACCGTTATGTCTTCATGGCACAGAAACCACCTTACATCATCGTAATCCCCCTTATCCTCCGGCGTATCTATCGGCAGCGCAAAATACCGGCAGCACAGCCCCGTACACTCCTCACACTGAACCTTCTTCGCCATTAACACAAACTCCAAACACACCAAACATTACAAGCCACCTTCTCAAGGCTCTTACTATAGGCCATCACCCACGCCCCGTCAAGAAAACCAACGCAAACACCACATCTTTATTGACAAACCTCCTCGCCCTATCCAACCATCCATCACCAATTCCACAAAACCCTGCGACAAGTCCCAATTTGTCATTTCGAGCGCAGCCGAGAAATCTATTAGAATAAGTCCACGCAGCGGCTCTTCGCTTTTGAATCAAATTCTGTCAGAGGTTTCAAGTAGTGGCAACTTCACAGTAAGTATGCTATCCTGACCCTGTTGACAGCATAAGCAGCGTATAAGTCGAGGTCCCACAATGAAGCAAACGAGTAGTCTTCCGTTAAAGTCGAGCGTTTGGCTTGTTGTCTTGCTTGCCGCCTGCCCAATCTTCGCCGAACAGAAATCGCCTGCGAGCTGGGACAGAACCGGCCCGCTCGGCCCGACACCCAACCACGTAACCGATGCCTACCCGCTTTCCGACCAGGCCAACGAGGCCGGCTGGGCAAAATATGAGCAGATGACCGACGAATTCGACGGCAGCCAGCTCGACCCCAACAAGTGGTGGCCGAAAAACCCAACCTGGCTCGGAAGACAGCCAGCGTGGTTCGATCCCGCCAATGTCGATGTCACCGACGGCAAACTCCACCTGACTATGAGAAAGAACGAGCCGCCCCAGATGCCGAAAGACAAAGGTTATCACACCTACACCTCCGCCGCCGTTCAGAGCAAAAGCCTGGTCAGATACGGCTATTTCGAGGTCAAGTGCAGGCCGATGGCCTCCGCCGGCTCCAGCTCCTTCTGGTTCTACAACAGCACCCCGGACCTCTGGACAGAAATCGACGTATTCGAAATCGGCGGCCGCGCACCAGGGTTCGAAAAGAAATACAATATGAACCTCCACGTCTTTAGGACCCCCGCCGAGAAGAAGCACTGGTCGAAGGGCGGAGTCTGGACAGCCCCTGCCAACCTCGCCGACGACTACCACACTTATGCCCTCGAATGGGACGCCGAGAAGATCAAATGGTATTTCGACGGCGTCCTCGTCAGATGGGTCGAAAACACCCACTGGCATCAACCCCTCACCCTGAATTTCGACAGCGAGACAATGCCCGACTGGTTCGGCCTGCCCAAAGACTCCGACCTGCCCTCGACATACAGCATCGAATACGTCCGCGCCTGGAAAAAACCGGATGAAGATTGTAGGCCGCTCTTCGCCGATACCCGATTCCAACAGGGATTCCTGCTCAGCTATCCCGATACATCCAAAGGAAGAAGTATCGAGGCAATCCTGAATTTGGGTAACGACAAAAACAAGCCGGCCTGGCGACTCTGCCAGTGGGCCACAAAACACTCTTTGGCCGATGCGCTACCCGTCCGCAACGAACAGGGCGACGTGATGTATGAGAACCAGGGCAAAAAGGTTGTGATTGGCGGCGGGAGCTCGCCCAACCGAGACTTGATTCTGGAAGTCAGGGGCAAACCCGAATACGGCCAAACAATAAGGGAATTCGGCCAGAGCTGGCCGCACCTTCTCGTCGAGCAGGATGCCGTTGAAACTCATACGCTGGACACTCTGGACCAGATTCGGCTCACAATGAGCTTCAGGCTTCTCAACTGTCGGAGCAATATGACGCAGGACCGATACCAACCCAGCCTTCACGCCGCCCAGTTTCAGTTGTTTCTCATCGTAAAGAATGTTCAAGCCGGCTCGAAGGATGCCGGCGACTACTTCTGGTTTGGCGTCCCTTTCTTCGACAGCAGGCACGACATTCCGCCCTCCTACATGGCAAAGGATGCCGGCAAGAAAGACGCAACCGGAAAATTTATATGTACAATCGACGGCCGACAAGTCAATACGACGACGCTGGCAAACGGAGACTGGATAAAGATAGAGAACGATTTGCTCCCGTATATCAAAGACGGCTTGAATGAGGCCATCAAAAGAGGCTATCTTTCCGATTCGGCAATTGGGCACTACGCGGTCGTCAATACAAACCTCGGCTGGGAGATCCCCGGTAGCTTCAACGCCGCCGTGCAAATCCGCGACTTCAACCTCTGCGCCGTCCTCAAAAATGATTAGTGGTCTGTCACGAGACAATAATATCACCTCCTTGACCCCGCCAAACTGAAATCTTGACTCCGGAGGGACAAACGACTATAAAGAACCGCAAATGAAGCCTGTCAAGCCAACTATAGTAGCCGTTATCGCAATTCTTGCCGGGTTGACCACGGTAAGTCACGGTGAGAATTGGCCGAGATTCCGAGGCCCGACGGGACTCGGCTACACCGATCAAAACAACCTCCCGCCGACCTGGGGCGGCCCGGACAACAAAAACGTCCTCTGGAAGGCCCCACTGAAAGGCCAGGGCCACGCCAGCCCAATCGTCTGGGACGACTCCGTCTTCGTCTGCACCGTCAACTGGTCCCCGGAATTCGCCGACCGCAAAACGGTCATCCCCGAGCATCACCTGGCCTGCTACAGCGCCGCCGACGGAAAAATCCTCTGGGACAAGCTCATCCCGCCAGGCCCCTGGCTCCGCACCGACTTTCGCAGCGGACCAGGCGGAGGTTACGCCGCCGCTACTCCGACCACCGACGGCAAACTCGTATTCTGCGCCTTTGCCTCGTCCGTCCTCGCCGCCGTCGATTTTCACGGCAATATCGTCTGGCGCAAGGAAATCATCCCCTACACCTTCGACGTCACCCTTGCAAGCAGCCCAATCCTCTATGAAGACTCCCTCATCCTCTTCTGCGCAATGAGCAAACCAGAAGATTCCCGCGTGGTCGCCTTCGAGAAGACAACCGGCAGCATCAAATGGGAAACAAAATTGCCCGATACGGGCTTCGGCCACAGCACCCCTCTAATCATAGAAGTCAACCAGAAGCCGCAAATGCTCCTGCTCGCCTCGGCTATGGGCGATTCGCCCAATGCGCTGCAGAGTTTCGACCCGGCCAACGGCAAACGACTCTGGTGGTGCCGCGGCCAGGGCGACGTCGCATCCCCCGCATACACCCCAGGCCTGGTTTATTTCGACAGCGGACGAGGAGGCCCCGGAATCGCCGTTGACCCCACGGGCGCCGGCGACGTCTCGAATACCCACATCCGCTGGACCGCCGACTACATACCCGATGCCCTCAGTTCGCCAACCATCGTCGGCGACTATCTCTACCGCCTCTACAGGCCCGACAAAATCGAGTGCCGCGAGTTGAAAACAGGCAAGCTCACCTACTCCGAATCCCTCAAAGGAATCTCAACCATCTGGGCAAGCCCCATCGCCGACCCACAAGGCCGGCTATTTTTCGCCAACGCAGGAAAGAGCTACGTCATCCAGACCGGCCCCAAGTTCCGCATCCTCGCAGTCAACGACCTCGGCGACGGCAACCACCCCTCCCCCGCCGTCGCAAACGGAAGAATCTTCCTCGTAGGAATGAACAACATCTACTGCGTCGCCAACAGAGACTAATGCTCTATGGCAGATGTTCTGTCCCTCTGGCATCGCAAAGGAGCAAATCAAAACGGGTAAGTAGAAACGATTCCCCGTTCACTCATGCGCTGTCTCATCGCAGGGATGTGCTTGCGGATTCTGGCGCGGATATGGGGATCTATGTACTGGAGTATCAGGTTGAAACGCTCGGGCGAGAACATCGTTTCGGGATTGCTTTGACGGTACAGCTCCATACGGTCGATGACGGCGTCAAGACGGGCGGTTTGTTCCTGCGGAGAGAGACTCTCAAATTCATCGATACGCTGGCTGATTCCGGGGCCAATGACCGGCAGAATGTTCTCCATTAGTTTTTGACGCTGCGCCTCGGAAAGGCTGGAATTCAAGAACAGCGTGAGCATGGGGGTCTCGCTATAGGACCGGCTGATTTGCTCGAGATACTGCTCTTTATCGTCCCGGTCCATTTTGACGAATTGCTCCGAGGCAAGGTACTCGGCGGTCTGCTCAGGCGTGGAGGCCTGAGCCTCCGGCGGCGCCGAGCCAAAGTCCAGGGACAAGACAACAAGAAAAGCAAACAGGACGCAAACGGTGACAGAAGAAACAACAATAATCTTCCGGCTCCTCTTCATACCTATTTCTCCACGAGGTCGCCGACATGGCCGTCGCCGAAAAGGAAGTTTATGGCGCCCGGCTCGCCCGCTCGATTATGAAAGGGTCCGAAATCAAACAGGACCGGAGTGTTGGTTTCGCCCCAGCGCTTGCCCAGAAAAGTCTGCTCAACTCGCCTGCCGCTCAGATAGTGCGGATATTCATAGCTCGTGCCCTCTTTCTCGAAGTAGTTGTCCTCGCGGTCCGAGGGGCAATGCATAATCTCCCTGGTTTTTAGATAAGGCAGCAGGACGTCGGCAATGCACGGCAGGTTGGGCTCCTCCGAGGGGAGTTGCGCGGCGATGGGCATCGTGTCGTTGTTTTCGTTGACGTACATTCGCAAGCCCGTTCCTATACCGCGTAGCTGCGCACAGCAGGCGGCGCGACTCGCGGTGGTCCGCGCCTTGCCCAGAGCGGGCAGCAGAATCCCCAGAAGCAAAGAAAGTATCGCGATCACAACGAGCAGCTCCACGAGCGTGTAGGCCCGGCAGTGATGCACACCAATCGAGATAGATTGTCGAAAGCGTCCCTTAAAATATGTCATCACATATTCCTGCTTTTACAGGACACTCATAACCTTGACAAAGAATAGCAGTAAACTAAAACCCACCGGGTAAACACTTCAAGAAGCAAGCCTTCTTGGCGATAATCACGTCCTCGATAATCTGAAAATCGAACATCCCCCCGCACGCAAAGTCCGCGACACTCAATAATCCTTGAACCTCCTCATCCACTCCGGCCAGTCATCCCTCTTCACGCCTCCCGTCAGAGTCCAGCGCGCATCGGCATTAAAATCACGGTGCCATTTCAGCTTCCACAATTCCTTCAGTCCGACCGCCCGCACCGACCAGTCCATAAAAAGGCAGTTTGTCGTCGCGTTGCCGTGCCGGTTGATGCAGAAGTTCTTCATCTCTTCACCCAGCGTCGCTGCGCTCGCAAACTCGCCCTCATACGCCGGAGGCACGGAGTTATGGTCCGGCCAGCCTGCGGTGCCAACGCAGTCCAGAAAAACCGCTACGTTATTGCCAATGCGCACGTCGGGACTCTTCCAGTATTTCTCGCCCCCGAAGACTGTCTTCTCGTCTGCATCGCACACCCACGCGCTCAGCCCGTAACTGCCATAGTCGCCCTCTTCGTCGCTCCAAGCCGCAAAAACGCCCTGACCTCCCTGCTCCCTGGTCTTCGTCGCAAACGGACAGCACGCTATTCCACCCCGCCCGCCGTAGTACGGCTCCAGAATCTCCACCCAGTCATCCCACGAACTCTCGACAGGCCCTTTGAAAAATCGGTTCTCATTCCCGTCGCAATACAAATCGAGAACCAGACCCCACTGCTTGAGGTTGCCCCGGCAGCTAACCACCTTGGCGTACTTCCTCGCCTTGCCCAGGGCAGGGATCAGTATCGCAGCGAGCAGCGAGATAATAGCTATCACCACCAAAAGCTCCACGAGCGTAAATCCCGGCCCCCTGCGA
>CAYGZM010000001.1:0-108948 GCA_964354365.1 uncultured Pirellulales bacterium | reverse complement strand
GATAATAGCTATCACCACCAAAAGCTCCACGAGCGTAAATCCCGGCCCCCTGCGAACTGGCGCCTCGCCCATCTCTAAACTATCCGTCGCCATCTTGGAACTCCTTTGCTATCCACCACTCGCCGTCATTCCACCGTCGCCTGCAAACAAGCATTTATGTAACTGACTATCTCAAGCCAATACAATCCGTGTATTCTCGCCGGTCTCCGCGATCTCCGCGGTTTATGAGAAATGCACGCTACGCCATCCAGGCCCGCTCGCGTTTGATCTTTTTCCGGAATATCTCTTTGGCAGTGAGAACGTCTTCAATAATCTGGAAATCGAACATCCCCGCGCAGATAAAGTCCGCCCCCCCTTCAAAGGCGTAACTAAAGCCAATACCCGGAGGGATCGCCCCCGCCGCCAGCACCTTGAATGCAATCCAGGGCTTCTCCACCGTTTTCATATACTCGATGGTCTCTATCGGCGTTCGGCTCCATATATTATCGTTTTCCGGCTTGCGGTCCGCCGACCAGTAATTGTGCAGATGCAGCGTCTTGACCCAGAAATCAGGGGCGACCCCCGCTTTGACGCACGCCTTGACGGTATCGAGCAGGTGCGCCCCCATCCCCGCCGGCACGCCCTGCTCCTTGGCGAATTCAACCGCCTCGCCCAACAAATCCGCCTGCCCCTTCGCGACGGCACTGTCCGCAAGACCGCCCTGTATATACACCGCATGCGCGCCGCTATCCACCGACCGCTTGATGCCGGTCTTGATATCCGGCCCCGATGCACAATCCGAAATCCACTGAATCTTGCCGCCCCGCTCGTTCCAATACTTGTTGATTACCCGGTCCGAAACAGGATTTGTCAAAATCGTATTGATACCGCGCTCCTCCGCCAATTCGAGCGTCTCAAAAATCTTCTCATCCGTATGATACGCCTTGACCAGCGTCGAAACATACATCAAATCCCTGCTGTGGGCCCAGCCGCCAATCAGATTACCCCCGCAGAACAGCCGGCTTATCGTAAGATTCTTAATCTTGCCGAACGGCAGCTTGCCCTCGCCGGAATCAGCCTCCGCCGCCTTTGGTTCGCCCTTCTTTGATCCATCAGCCAGCTTGGCAAGCAGGTTCTGCTCCTCAAAGCTGCCAAGTCCCAGTGTAATCCCCGCTGAAGCCGCCACGGAACTCTTGAGAAAGCCCCTACGATTGACACCTTTATCCGACATATTAACTATCCCCTTCAATATTCGTGCAAATTCGTGACAATTAGTGGTTAATTCACGCCATCCACGCCCGCTCCCGGTCCAGCTTCCCCGAAAGTATCTTCTTCGCGATAATGACATCCTCCAAAATCTGAAAATCGAACATCCCCACGCACGCAAAATCGGCACCGTTGCCGAACACGTATTCGAAGCCGTCCTTAGGATGAATCGCCCCAGCCGCCAGCACTTTGTAGGCTATCCATGGCCTTTTCACCGTCTTCATGAACTCCGCTGTCTTCTCCGGGTACATGTCCCAGTAATTGTCGCAGTGCTCTCTGTCCATCGGATCGGTGTGCTCGTCCGGCAGCCGGCCAGACCAGTAGTCCGGACGATGGAGAGTCTTCATATAGAAGTCCGGCTCCACGCCGGCCTCTTCACAAATCACAGGAACCCTCAAATTATGCGCCCCCACCCCCACGGGTATTCCCTTTTTCTTGGCGAACTCCACAAACTTAACAATCAGGTCAATCCGCTTGGCTTCCGACCACTCATCTCCGATATTGCCGAGCAGAAAAACGCCAACCGCTCCATTGTCAATAGCCATCTTCGCCTCGCCCGTCACATCTTTCGCGCTCCCATGGCACTGCGCAATCCATTGAATCCGCCCCCCTCTTTCATTCCAGTATTTGTTGAGAAGCTCGCCCGACAGCGCGTGGGTAATAAGAGTATTTATCCCGTTCTCTTCGCATATCTCCAGCGTCTCGAAAATCTTTTCATTTGTGAAGTAGCGCTTCACCAGGTCTGAAACATAAACCAAATCTCTGCTGTGTGCGTACCCGCTTATCAGATTCCCCCCGCAGATCAGCCTGCTGACCTTGAGGTTCTTAATCTTCCCGAAAGGCAGCTCATTCCCGGCGGAGCCGGATTTCGCTCCTGCTGTCTGCGGCGTCTCCTTTTCCGGACCTTCCGCCGCCTTGGCCAGCAGATTCTGCTCCTCGAAGCTCCCAAGCCCCAGCACAGCTCCCGCAGAAGCTCCCACCGACCTCTTCAGAAATCCCCTGCGATTAACGCCTTTCTCCGACATACCGACTATTCCTTCAACTCTTCGTCCAAATTCGTGAGAATTCGTGGTTAATTCAGCCCATCCACGGCCGCTGCCTGTCCACCTCGCCCGTCAATATATTCTTCGCAATGATTGCATCCTCTCGGACCTGAAAATCAAACATCCCCACGCACGCAAAATCGGCGCCGCTGCCGAATGCAAACTTGAAGCCCTCCCTCGGATGAATCGCCCCTGCCGCCAACACCTTGTACGCTATCCACGGCCTCTTCACCGTCTTCATAAACTCGATCGTCTTGCCCGGCTCTTTGTCCCAGTAGTTGTCGAAAGCGTAATTATCGATAACGTCCTTTGTTTGGTCTGGCTTTCGGCCCGACCAGTAGTTCGGGCTGTGCAGGGTCTTCATATAGAAATCCGGCTCCAGCCCCGCCTTCTCACAAGCCATTGGCGTCCCAAGATTATGACCCCCGACACCCGCGATTATGCCGTTTTGCCTGACAGAATCGATGACTTTGCCAATCAGATCGGTCTTCCCGGCCCGCGACCACTCATCTGCGATATTCCCGATCAAAAACGCCCCAACCGCCCCGCCATCTACAGCCTTTTTTACATCACCCGTCAAATCGTCCGTCTTCGCCGTGCACTGCGCAATCCATTGAATCTGCCCTCCCCTTTCATCCCAGTACTTCTTGAGAAGCGCTGCAGAGCCTGAGCCTGTAATAATCGTATTTATCCCGTTTTCTTCGCATATCCCCAGCGTCTCGATTATCTTCTCGTCCGTAAAGTAGTGCTCCAGCAGCGAAGACACATAAATCAAGTCCCTGCTGTGGGCAAATCCGCCTATCAGATTGCCCCCGCAGATTATCCTGCTGATTTTGACATCGCCGATCTTCCCCGCTGGCAGACCCCCAACGGAATCCCCCGCGGCTTCTCGCGGATTTTTCGCCTCCGCCAATAGGACCCTCTCCTCGAGACTCAAAGCCGACGTAACTGCTGCTGAAGTAAGAAGCGACCTCCTGAAAAACTCCCGACGATTGAGCTCCTTTGACATTAACACCCCTTTGATTCTACTCTTTAACACCCGGCAAGGCCTTTACGCATCCTCGCCGACATGATAAAAGGCTACCAAAATTCGGCCCCTTTGTCAACAAAACAGCGCCAAAGGCGTTGCCTGCCCGCTCTCGATAAAGAAAACGGCGGCAGCACAGGGCCAACCGCCGTTTTGCAATGGCCGCCTCAAGCGGCGTCATTTCTAATTGACCTTACTCTTCACTCTGCCCCCTTTGGCAAATCTACTGTTCACAGTCGAGCCCGACGCCCGGCACAACTCTAATCCGCCCGGCTCAGCTTCTATTATTGCTACGGCCGGAACACCCTCACCGTTCACGCCTTTCTCTACGCCACTATTAATATTAATCCAACGTCGGCCGCACAACCTCTCCTCTCGCCTGCCCCTCGGTGTTCTCGTATGCCCCGAAGAAGTCCGAATTGCAGTCCAGCCAAAGCGCAATACGATGAAAATCCTCTTCCGAGAGCTTTACATCGTAATGCCCCTTTCCGAGCACTTCAAGAAGCTTGGATGCGCGGGCCCCGAACTGACCCGGCGCCGTCCGCGGCTCGGTCCACGGGTCATACGTGTTGCTGATAGCCCCATAGAAGAAAGCGTAGTCCCTCAGATTCACATACGATACATACGTGCGGCTTGCATCCTTTTCCCAATCGCCTTTTCGCAGGTCGGGCCCCTTGCCCTCCTTCTCGTGACACGCCGCGCAGTTGCGATCCAGAACAGGCTGCACCAGCAGCGGAAAGCTGAACGGATTCGAGCCTTCCACATCCGGCTGAATCCTCGATGGCGGCCTGCGAAACGCCTGCGCAAATCCGCTCGCAGCCGCAGGCGCCGAGTGACGCGGCTCATGGCAGCCCCGGCAGGTAAGCCGCTCCCCCCGATGAACGTAAGTGTCCGACCGCATCGACTGAACCGCCAGACCTCGCTCATCCAACACCTGAAAATACACGGGCTTACCCGCCGGCAGCTCAAAATACGCGCTGCCGTCCATCTCCACGGGCACCGTCCCCAAAACCGCCCGCGCTCCTTTCTCATTGCCGTATCCGATCCGCGGCTCGTTAATCAGCGGCGTAGTCTTCGGCAGCACCTGAATTATCCGCAATGCCTTGATGGTCGTACCGTCCGGGAATGGCTTGAGGCTGTTATAGACGTTGATAACACCCGCCGCCGCCGTATCCGCCGACTCCCATAACGCCTGCCCTGAAGCCGCCATCGCCCCGGTCAGCACCGGCTCTCTTTCTCTTGCCCGCAGCGGAATAGGACTCAGACACGATATCTCAGTATCACGCCAGATCAATTCCTTATTGCCGAAGGCATCGACTAAGTAAATGCCATAGTTGTTGCCGGTCCCGCGCCGCCCGCTCCCGTCGGCGTCATAAACACAGAGATAGAAATGCTCGCTGAGCGGCCACGCCGTCGCATAAACCTGGCCGGTATTCCAGTCAACTTCCGCCTCCGGGAAAGGCGCATCCGGCGTCAACCGCCTAAGAGGCGACATCGCGCCGTCGTCCTCAATCCGCGGATCAATCAAGACTAACGACCCGTACGCCTGGCTGTGGTGCGCCGCCGCAGTCGCAACGTATTTATGAGAGCCCGGTATCGCCTTGACATCCATCTCCATTGTCGGTCGGGCCTCCTTCGACTGCCCGAAGTTGCCCTGTATCGCCCGCGCATCCCGCCCCTCCGGCGTCGTAATCCACGGATGATGCGCCTGGATATTCCCGCGATCCACATAGTCCCAGCGCGTATAGACAATCATCCCCTCACGGCTCATGCTCGGCTGCCACTCATTCGCCTCATGATGACTGAGCCGAACAATATCGCCGCCGTCGGCGTTCATCGAATGCAGCGTATATAGCGGCACCGGCCGCGGATGGCATCGCCCGTACCCGCCCCGACGCTCGGATATGAACGCTATCCGCCCGTCAGGAAGCCAGCACGGATCAAAATCGTCCACGGCCCCATCGGTCAATTGAACAAGCCCCGACCCATCGACGTTCACCTTGAAAATATGAAACGTGCTCCTCTCCGTCCATTTGAATCGCGTCGGCTCCCCCTCGGTATATGCGAACAGAATCGTCTTACCATCATAAGACAGCTCCGGAGACAAAAACCCTCCGGGCTGGAGCCTCTTTCCCCTAAACCTCCCATTCTCACACACCGAATCACGCAGAACATCTCGGACCCTTGGCTCCTGCGAGAAGAGATTCTCCAACACAAACACCCCGCCGCCCGCAACCGCATTGAACCCGAAGTACTGATCGCACATGTGGTTGCCCGAGGTCATCTCCGTCGGCAGAAAGTGACGTTTGATAAACAGAATCTCATCGAAATCCAGCAGCGGATTGGAAAACGCAATCTCCCGCCTTAGTCCAAGCACTTGCTCGAAAAGCCCGTAACGAGCATCGCCGTCCTCAACCCCGACCCTCACATTGTCCTCCTTCAGTTTAGCAAGCCGCGATTCTCTCCCCGAAAGGTCCGGCGCACCATCCATAGATTTCACATGCGCAAGCAGGGCGCCCGTCCGACGCAGCACCACATCGACAGGATCGCGATCGCTCGCAACGATCAGGGATTCGCCCTCAAACGTCTGCCCTGCAAGAGCTTCCCAGCGGCTGCGAACCTTCTGGTCCCCTTGAAACTGCTCGATAAATCCCTTGAGCGTAGCAAATTCCCGCTCTGCCCTCTGGGCCGCCGTACTCCGCGCCGCCGCAGCACACTGCCCGCAGATCATAACCGCCGCAACAAATACGACCCGCCCTTGCCGGAACATCTGCCCAACCTTTATCCATCAAAAGAAAGGCCTACCCAAACGCCTTCCACTACCCTCTATATTACCACATCCCCCGCCACCATGCCACACTACAAATATACCCCTTATCACCGCCGGCTTCGCGATTCCCTGCCGAAATTTCGACGCCGCCATATTTTTAACTGTTGATTTGCAATACCTTGCCGAACGAGTATAATGTTCAACGGTTATGGCGAAACCCCCAAACCAGCGAACACCGGCTTGCCGGCTTTTGCAAAGGACAGGATAGAGCAATGCTGAAATACAGGATACCACTTGCCGCACTGGCAGTAGCAGTCGTCTTGACGGCTTCTGCAACCCCCCTGGGGGCTTCTGCAACGACCGCGCCTGGCGTCTGGCGCCTCGGCCAGGACCAGGATTGGAAAACCATATCGCCGCAGGACAAGTTCCTCGTGGCGGTCGCAGAAGCAAAAAAACTTGTGAACACCGGCCAGACCGAATCCGCCAGGAAAGCATACGAAAAACTTAAACAGGACTTTCCCAACATCGCAGGGGCCGATCTGGACGCCTTCATAGAGGCCGAAATGCTCTATTCTGAAGGCAAGTTCACAAAGGCGTACAGGGCTTATGAAAAGCTGCTCAAGGACTATCCCGAGACCAAGCTTCTACCAGCCGTGCTCGACAGGCAGTTTGCAATAGGAACCGCATATCTCCAGGGCCAGGAAAAAAGCGTCCTGCACGTCGTCAAGCTCAAAGGCGACGCGGAGGGCATCCGAATAATGGAAAAGATTACCGACCGCGCGGGCATCGATTCGCCCCTCGGCCTGAGGGCCGCCATCGCCGTAGCCGAGAACTACCAGAACAGAGAAATGTTCAACGACGCATACCTCAAATGGTGGGAGATCTCTCTCCAATGGCGAACAGGCCAAATCGCAAAAGACGCCCTCCTCGCTATGGCTCGATGCAAGCACAACGCATACAATGTACAGCCCGAGGAAAAAAGACCGTTCTATGATACCGCCGGCCTTGCCACCGCAAAGACCTACTACCTCAACTTCAAGTCACTCTACCCCGAGGACGCCCAAAAACTCGATATCGACAATATAGCAAAACAGATTGACGAGCAGCTCGCCCAAAAGCAGCTTTGCATCGCTCAGTACTACCATAGAGTCGGCAACATCCAGGCGGCAAACCTCTATTATGATATGGTGAGCAACAACTGGTCCGGAACCCAGGCCGCCGAAGCCGCAAAGAAGTCGCGCGCCGGAAATAGTGATATCTAAGAGATTATCAAATGAAAAAGAAAAGCCCTAATACCAAGCACAAGTATCAACGCGGCTCCAGCCCCGGTGCCCCCACAAGGGGCTCTGGGGGCTTGCTGCTCCTGTGTGCGTTGTCGGCCCTCATTCTCGGTGGATGCTCTGGAATGTTCGGCTATTCCGACAAGTCCCTCTTTCCGCAGGACGTCGCCAGCGTCCGGCTCGAGATGTTCGACAATACAACCTTTCGACGAGGAACCGAATACGAGCTCACCGACGCACTCGCCAAGAGAATCGAAGCCGACACGCCATACAAGATAATCACAAACAAAGACCGCGCCGACACGGTTATGACCGGACAGATAACCAATATCGGCGAAGCCGGACTCAGCATCGAGTACGAGCTTGGAGGCGTCCTCGAAAGAGAGGTCTTGATCCAGGCCGTCGTCAACTGGAAAAACCTCAAGACCGGAGAGCTCCTGATAAACAACCAGCCGGTAGCGGCAACTGCAAGCTACACCAGCCAGCAAAACCAGGACTTTAAGTACGCCTCGACCCTTGCGGCAAACAAACTCGCACAGAAAATCGTAGAACTGATGGAAACAAAATGGTAAATTCCACAACTCGGGATTCGGCGTCTATCCCGCCTTCCGCGAGCCACGAGATAAAATATGGCCAATAGTCAAAACAGAAAGCCGAGCACAAGACGCCGCAGCCCGCAGAACAAGCCCGGCAAAAAGCCGCCTCTGCCGACATACAGGCGAGGCCCGTTCAGCTGGCTCATAATCCTGCTTATTGTAATTACCGGAATGATGATTCTGCGAGAAACTCGCGGCGTTGACCGAATCAGGTGGGACCAGTTCATCCACCTTGTCGAGAAGAAGCAAATCGAAAGCGTTACGTTAAAAGACACGGAAATATCAGGCAAATTTAACCAGGCATATCTCGACGAGCATAAGGACACCTCAAAAACCTCGTTCGTGGTGGAGTACAAGCCGGAAGTGGACAAAGAATGGCTCACCGAGCTCCGCAAGCAGATGATAACAGACGGCGTCGAAATAAATAACGCCCCGCCCCGCCTCTGGCTCTATATGCTTATGCAGTGGCTCCTCCCCCTGATCGTCCTGGTCGCGGTATTCTACTTCCTGTTCGCACGAAACCTCCGCGGCGGCGCAGGCGGAATGCTCATGTCGTTCGGTCGAAGCAGGCATCGAATCCACGGAAAGGACCACGCAAACGTAACTTTCAAGGACGTCGCCGGAATCGATGAGGCAAAGGAAGAGCTCGCCGAAATAATCGAGTTCTTGAAAAATCCCAAAAAATTCCAGCGCCTCGGCGGACGTATCCCACGAGGCGTCCTGCTCGTTGGACCGCCGGGCTGCGGAAAGACCCTCCTCGCAAAGGCTATAGCGGGTGAAGCCGATGTGCCCTTCTTCAGCATTTCGGGAAGCGATTTTGTCGAGATGTTCGTCGGAGTCGGGGCTTCAAGAGTCCGCGACCTGTTCAAGCAGGCAAAAGACAACTCCCCCTGCATCATCTTCCTCGATGAGGTTGACGCAATTGGCCGAAAACGAGGACCAGGATTCGTCGGCGGCGGCCACGATGAGAGAGAGCAGACACTGAACGCCATTCTCGTTGAAATGGACGGATTTGACACCAACGACCAGGTAATAGTCATTGCCGCCACAAACCGCGCTGACATCCTCGACCATGCCCTGACGCGCCCCGGAAGATTCGACAGGCAGGTCTTTATCCCCCTGCCCGACCTGAAAGGCCGTGTTGATATCCTCAACGTCCACGCCAGAAAAGTAAAGATCGGGCCTGACGCAAATCTCGAAAGACTCGCACGCGGAACGCCGATGTTCAGCGGAGCGGACCTCGCAGCAATCATCAACGAAGCCGCTTTGGCCGCAACTATGGCGAACAAAGACTGTATCGAAATGGCCGACCTCGAAGAAGCCAGAGACAAGGTCCGCTGGGGAAGAGCAAAAAGAAGCCGCGTCATCGACAAAAAAGAAAAGGAAATAACCGCGTATCACGAAGCCGGACACACCCTCGTCCAGTCGCTCCTCAAAGAGGCCGACCCCTTGCACAAAGTCAGCATCATCCCGCGAGGACCAATGGGTGGTGCAACCTTCGCCTTGCCCGAAAAGGACAGAACCATATTCACAAAAAAATACTGCATGGCCGTACTCCAGGTCTGCTTCGGCGGACGTATCGCTGAGGAGATGTTCTTCGATGACATCACCAGCGGCGCCCAGTCCGACATCAACCAGGCCACAAAGATTGCCAAGCAGATGGTCCTTACCTGGGGAATGAGCAGCGAGCTTGGTTTAATCAGTTATGGCGCGGACTCCAGCCTCAACGATTTCATCTACGTAATGCCCGGTGAAAGAGACTATTCGGATAAAACAGCCGAATTGATAGACCGCGAAATAAAAAGAATCACCGACGAGGCATACAAAGAAGCAAAACAGCTCATCCTGGCAAACAAAGACAACCTCGAAAAAATCGCAAACGCCCTCTTGAAATACGAAACTCTCGACGCAGAGGACGTCAATTTGCTCCTCAAGGGCGGACAGCTCGATAAACCCACCGTTGCAGACCTCATCGCAGCCGAGCAGGCCAAGGAGTCTCAGCCCGGGCAAAAGGAGCACTCTGAAAAAAAGCCCCAATCGAAAAAACCCGCTGACTAACCTTATCCGCCTGTCAATTACCAGGCGAGGCGCCATATATGGCCGATAGAGTTACCGCAGTACGCTGGATAATCCTGATCCTCACGCTAAGTTGCTGCTCCTGGGCCCGGGATGTGAGCCAGCAGCCCTCAACGGACCCCGACGCCCCGGCCGCCACGCTTGAGCTGGCGCGATACCTCAAGGAGTCCTCATCCGTCCGCCTCGAACCCGCACGAATGGACTCCACCCCCGGAATCGCCCTGGTCTTCGAAGGAACCGCTGACCTCCACTATTACGCAAAGCCCGAAACCGCACCGGCTCCCGGCTTCGAGCTAAAGGTAAAAGCCAAATCGGACCTTTTCACTATAGGCCCAGCCGTCTTCCCGAAATGGCGCCTTTTTACAGACTCGCTCGGCGAAAAGATTGAGGTATTCAGCGAAAATTTCGTCGTTTTTCTGCCAATAGCCCTCCCGGAGAGCTCCAAAACCAGCGCCGGCGGCATCGAAGTCACCGTCTCGGGAATAGCCTGCACTTCCATCGCCTGCCTCTCGCCGTTTGAGAAAAAGCTCAACACTACAATCAATTGGAGTCAAAACGAGTCCTGGAAACAGATCACTCTCGAATCCCGCGCCGACGAGCGCCCGATAGCCGCAGCGCAAGACTACTCGATATGGTTCGCACTGTCACTGGCCTTCCTCGCCGGCCTTATCTTGAACATTATGCCCTGCGTCCTCCCCGTAATACCGCTCAAGGTCCTCAGCATCTTCGAGCAGGCAAAAGAAAGCAAGGCCCGATGCGTCGCCCTGGGCCTTTCCTTCTGCCTCGGCATACTCCTGTTCTTCGCGGGCATCGCCGTCCTGAACATTGTCCTTCGCCTCGGCTACGGCGCCGTCTTCCAGTGGGGCGACCATTTCAGGAACCCCATATTCCTTATCGCAATGTTACTCCTGCTCGTCGTCCTCGCGTTGTTCATGTTCGGGGTCTTCACAATAACCGTCCCCCTGTCAATGTCGGGCAAGGCCGCCCCACGCAAGGGGCACGCCGGCTCTATAGCAATGGGCCTGCTCGCAGCCGTATTGAGCACGCCCTGCAGCTTCGCAATACTGACAACCGCCTTCGCGTGGGCGCAAACCCAGAAGCTGCCCATTTCCACCCTCGCCATTATGATGATCGGTGTCGGAATGGCCGCGCCCTATGCAATACTTACCTCTATGCCCGCCCTGTTGAAGCATCTGCCCAGGCCGGGACGCTGGATGGAGCTTTTCAAACAATCTATGGGCTTTGTCCTGCTGATCGTGGCCCTCTGGCTTCTGACCGCCCTGCCCGCAAACAGACAGCCCGGCGTGATGTACTTCGCCGCAATACTCGCATTCTGCGTATGGATGTGGGGCGGATGGGTCAACCTCACAACTCCCAGGCCCCGCAGGCGAACCATAAGAACCGTCGCCCTGATAATCGCCGTCGCCGCCGCCGCATGGCTCCTGCCGGAGCCAAAATCCTACATCGACTGGCGGCAGTACGACAGTACCCTCATCAACCAGGCCGTCAGGGACCAAAAACCCGTCCTCATAGAGTTTATGGCCGATTGGTGCATCACCTGCAAAGCTGTTGAGAAAACCGTTTACCACCGGAAGGATATCGCCGAAATGATCAAACAGAAAGCCGTCCTGCCAATAAAAGCCAATACCACCCTGGACGACAGCCCCGCAACAATCGACCTCAAAGACCACTACAAGGAGCCGGGCGTCCCCGTCACCATACTCTTCGTCCCCGGCCAAACCGAGCCAAAGCGGTTCCACGGCCTGATAATCGGCAGAGACCTCAAAAAGGCGCTGCAGGATTTAACCTCACCATTTCCTTCGCCACCAGAGCAAAACCACCGCACAGGATGAAGCAAAGGCAAGGGCCGAGATTATCCAGAAGGCATAGTAACGCTCACTGAGGGGAATTCCGACGTTCATGGAAAAGAGACTGACAACGAAGGTCGGCAGCATTATAGCGATGGTTATCAGAGTGAGCGCTTTAATCCGGATGTTCAGGTTGTTGCTGATCAAAGAAGCACGAGCATCCATAAGGCTGGCCAGCACCTGAGACAAGATTTCAGTCTGTTGGATGCACTGGTTATTTTCGATGTACATATCATCAAGGAATTCGACATTTTCCTGAGAGAAGCCTATTTTGGCGGAGTTGTTCTTGAGTTTTTCTATCAGGACGCCGTTTGAATGAATAGCCTTGAGGTAATAGACCAGACTTTTTTCCAGAGTGAAGAGATTAAGCAGATATTTGTTCCCCATAGAAACATTTATCTGGTGTTCAAGCTCGTTTGATATCTGGTGAATTGCTCTGAGGTGTTCGAGAAAATGGGCGATCGCACGATAGATCAGTCGCAGGAATATGTCATGTACGGACTGTAATTTAATGAAGGGTTTCCCCTCGAAGAGGGGAGCGTCCTCGCCCACAACGATTACAAGTTTGTCTTTGAAGATGAATGTTCCCGTAGAAAGGACTCTAAACAGGAACTCGTCCTGGGGGGCGTAGTGTTTTGGCTGCTTAAGAATCATTGCCACATGCTCAGGCTCGAATTCAAGCCGGCTTAGCTCATCCGGGTCGAGAGATGAATGAAGGGTGTGCTCGTCGATTTTTAATTCCTCGACCAGGTATTTGTTTTCAGATTCATCCGGTGCAATATAGACAAAGACAAGGGCCTCGCCGTCGGCACACTCGCCAAGTCTGCCATCGCTGATTTTTAATCTCTTCAGCACGGGGAAAACTCCTTATGCATAGTTGAAAAGAGCCGCCAAAAAGATTATCATAACGGCAAAATCTATAATATGAGATATAAAACTCTTGGAGTACTCGGACGTCAGGTCACAAATACCGTAACCCTGGATATTACACTCTGGTCTTGAGCAGCACAACACTAAAAACTGCATGAAATTAAATCGTATGGCAAAAACGACGGTAAATCGCCTGGGCTCGAAAAAGAACAAGAACCTGAAAGTTGACAAGCAAGGTGCAGAAGGGCGGTTCAAGAAGATTTGGCCGATACTGAAAAGGACATATCCAAACGCCAAAATCGCTCTTGAGTTTGTTGATCCTCTGGAACTGCTTATCGCCACAATCCTCTCGGCCCAATGCACCGATGCCCGTGTAAATATGGTCACCAAAGACCTCTTCAAAAAATACAAATCCGTCGAAGACTGGGCCGACGCCGACATAAAGGAAATCCAATCGGACATACGCAGCACCGGCTTCTTCCACAACAAAGCTGTTAACATCAAAGGTGCCTGTGCAAAAATAGTCGAGCAGTTTCACGGCCGCGTTCCCAACACAATGGAGCAGCTCGTCACCCTCCCCGGCGTGGGCCGAAAGACTGCTAACTGCGTCCTCGGAGACGCCTTCGGAATACCCGGGATAACCTGTGATACCCACGTTATCCGCCTCTCACGCCGGCTCGCACTGTCCGAAAATACCAACCCGGTAAAGTTGGAATTCGATTTGGCCGAAATAGTGCCTAAGAAGGACTGGACGCAGTTCAGCCACGTGCTGATTACTCACGGCCGAAATATATGCAAAGCCCGAAAGCCCGGCTGCCCGGATTGCCCGATTGCAGAGCACTGCCCCGCGGCCAACAAACCGGACCTCTGGTGAATCAAGGAGATTATCCATTATGATGGAGATAGCTGAAAGCCCCGTTAAGGACCTCTGGCGAATATTCAGAGTAATGGCGGAATTCACCGAAGGCTTTGAAGAGCTCGCCTCGGTCGGGCCCGCCGTATCTATCTTCGGCTCCGCTCGAGCAAAGCCCAACCACCGATACTACAAGCTCGCCCTCCAGACCGCCGCAGAGCTTGCAAAGGCAGGATTCGCAATAATAACCGGCGGCGGAGGCGGAATTATGGAGGCCGCCAACAAAGGCGCCGCAGAAGCGGGCGGTCAGAGCATCGGACTCAATATCGAGCTGCCCCTCGAGCAAATCCCCAATGACTTTCAGAACATCTCCCTGCACTTTAGGTACTTCTTCGTCCGCAAGGTGATGTTCCTCAAATACGCACACGGCTTCATAGTCTTCCCCGGCGGCTACGGCACTATGGACGAATTCTTCGAATCGCTCGTCCTGATCCAAACCCTGAAGCAGGCATCCTTCCCCGTTATCCTGATGGGCAGCGAGTACTGGGACGGCCTGACGACCTGGATAAAGACAAAGATGCTCGCCGAGTACAAACACATCGCACCCGACGACCTGAAAGTCTTCACCGTCGTGGACGACCCCGACACTGCGGTAAAGATAATAGTGGATTTCAAAGAAGGCCCGGGCCGAAGCGGACTCGAAATGCCGCCCGGTATGAAAAAAGCCTCCGACATCCCCCGTGTCTCATAGCCACCGCCCTGCCCGCCAACACGCTCCCGTTTAGCGGTCGGCGGCACGCCGACACCCCCAGACCCTCATAACTCCGCGCCCTCCCCGCCAAGTGCCCTCCATCTCGTTTGGCCACCCCCTCGTCCTGAGTGAAACCGAAGGTGACCTGTGTCGGCGGTCATCCCAACCGTGGCATCAGCATCCCCGTCAGGCCCCAAGCCCTCTTCGTGGGGGGGGCCCGTGGGGCTTGCCCATCCCTCGTGGCACGGGCTTCCAGCCCGTGTTTCATCACTGGTGTCCTGACACCCTGATCCCCACATCCTGATCCACTGATAACCCGATGCCCTCCCCACGAGATACGCTTCACGCTTGTCCCGAGCTCGTCGAAGGGCCTCTCCTGAGCTTGTCGAAGAGCTTCACGCTTCACCGAATCCCCCCAGTTTCCTTGCCTTTCCCCCACGATTCCGGTATAATCTATATACGTGGTCTTGGAGGCCCAAACAATGAAGACGCGATACTTCTCAACAATGGCAGTGATAATGTGCATCTTGCTTTACTGCCCTGTTCCTATTGAGGCAAAGCTTATACCCATCGCTATTAACGCTGAGGTGACAAGCGTCTGGGAGAATCTTGGCGCTCTGGAAGGCAGAGTCAATGTCGGCGACCTTATAACAGGGGTCTATGTCTATGACTCTGCTACGCCCGACTCATACCCAGATTTATCAAAGAATATCGGGCTTTATGAGCACTACACCTCACCGGCGGGTATTACATTGACCATCGGTGGTTTTGTATTTATGACCGACCCTGCCAATGTTGATTTCAGCATCTACATTATCAACGATCCGCCAGTGATAGGAGGCTTGCAGGAGGGATACGACATTGAAAGCAGAAATAATCTTCCACTTCCTAATGGTGTTTTGGTTGGTAGCATTAGTTTGTCGCTCCGGAACTATGCTGGCGATGTTCTGTCCACTGATGCATTGCCTACGACGGCCCCAGTTCTGGATGATTGGAACCTGGGAAGGGAATTGGCGGTGGGAGGCATTGGGCGGAGCTTTGTAGTAGACGCTCGTATGACCTCAATGGTCCTGATTCCGGAGCCGGCGACGCTTATGTTTCTGGGTCTGGGTGGGCTGGCCCTGCTCAGAAACCGAAGGTTCCACTAACGCGATATTGCACCAGCATCAGAAAACGATCCTTGCCTTGGTAGTCTCCACAGGCATGAAGAAATCGCCATCATTTTGTTGCCCGATCTCCCAGCCTTCAATGGATGCGCATGCGTCAGACTCCAATGGCAGCCGAAAACCGCCGGCGGCCTCTTCGAATGTCGCGCCGTCAGGGCAAACTGAAAACTCCTGACGTAAGCCGGCTCGTCATTTCGAGCGAACGCGAGAAATCTATCAAACCAGCCCCACAGAGCAGTTTCTTTCAGTGAGACGCTGCCTCACCGGGACTTGCTCGGTGCTCTCCTTAACCAGATCTTCCGATGAGTTCTGCAAAATTGCAGGTAATCAACAAACGATTTTTTCTTTTCTAAGTAGGCCTAACCTGCAATTTTGCAGAAGCATTAGACCTTCCGAGCCGACAAAAAATTGACCGCCTGGATTCACTTATCCTCACCCGGACTTCCTGGCCTTGTTCAATGTCTCTCTGGCGCGACGGATTATGTCTTTGTTGTCCGTGGCCTTGAGCACCTTCTGCATGGCGTCGGTGACTTCGGCCCGGTTTTCTGTGGCGATCTTCTCAGCAATCGCCACAGCGGCGAAGCACGCCTCATTCTTTGTGGCCGGGTTGTCTATGTACGACATCGCCATCGCCAGGGCCTCGCTCGCCGGCACCGTCGCAAGAGAACCAAGCAGGAGCCTCTTTTCTTCATCACGCTGGATGAGTGGCAGCACGTCCTTGAATCCCGCAAGCTTCTTCTCGACAGGGGCATCCTGCATCGGGATCAGGCGAATGGCCCCGCGCAGCGCCAAAATCTTGACGTTGCTTTCGGTGGCCGTTGTGGTCAATTTGAGCACGTCCGGCAGCGCCTCGGCCGACGGCCAACCGCATAGGATGGAGACGGCTTCACTGCTGATCTGCGGATCCGCGTCCTTCATAGCGGCGCGGACCGCTTCGAGGGCCTTGGGACCCTGGGCCACGCGCAGCACCCGCAACAACGCAAGCCTCTGCTGCGCGGGCGCCTTGGCCAAAGCGGAGCAGAGCTCGTCAATGAAGGCCCCGGGAGTTGCACCGGCTAAGAGCGTTATGGTCTCGCCTTCCGGAACGGTCTTGCTCTGCGTGGCGCCATTGGCCGTGAATTCGACCTGCAGTTGCTTGACTACACTGGGGGCAGGGTCGCCGAAATTGCCGTTGGACGCTTCTATCGACAGCGCACCGGCCTCGACCATTTCCGAGACCTTGCTCGTAACGTCGGCTGAGCCGCCTTCGCCAACCGCACCATAGACAGCCCTGCGAATAGTCACCTTGCCGGCCGATGGGCTGGCCTCTCTCGTACAGGTTGCCGACAGCGCACGCTCCGCCGCCCGGATTTCCCCGGCGCTCTTGGCGCCAAGCAGCAGCTCGACCAGCACCGGGAACTTCACCGCGCCCGCCATATCGCCTAACATCCTGATGCTGGCCGTGCGAACCGATTCATCGTTCCCTTTGGCAGCCTTGAGCAGGGCTGGAGCCGCGCCCATCATCCGCCGACGCTCGATTAACTCGAGCCCCTTCAACTGTTTGTCGGTCTGACTGCTCTGGAGCATCGCCATCACCGCATCGTCGGCCTTCTTGCCCGGCAGAGACGCCAAAGCCTCTTGCGCAGCATTCGATATCGCACGGTCGCCGTCACCCAAGAGCCCAACCAGAACAGGCACGGAAGAATCATCGCCGATCATCGCCGTCGCCGCAATAGCCTCCAGCCGAGCCGACTTGTCGCCGCTCTTGGCCACGCCGAACAGCGTCGGCAGCGCCCCTGCATCGCCGCGCGCGCCCAGCGTCTTGATCACCAGAACCCGGCTGTCCCCCGCCAGCTTGTTTAGTTCGGCAGTCAGCACGTCGGTTACCGCTTTATCGCCCGGCAATTCCTGCGCAGCCTGAACCGCCGCCGAGAACAATATGTAATCATCGCTCCGCAAATACTCACGCAGCAATACCAATCCATCCTTCCCCCGCGCCAATATCGCGCCGCGCACAGCGCCCCCGCGAACTTGATGCGGCCCCTTCATAGCGCGCAACTGATCGTAAATCGCAATCGCCTCTTTGCGCTCTCCCTCCACTGAGAGCGCCTCGGCGCAGCGGAGCAGCCCCTCGCAGAACGCCGCCTGATTACCCGCCGGCGCCTTGCCCACAGCGCCCTGCAGCGCCTTGCCCGCAGCGGATGTCCCGATACTTCCCAGCGCCCTCGCCGCCGCCTGGGCAACATCCGCATCAGAGCCATCCAGCATCTTCGCAAGCGCAGGCACAGCCTTGGCGTCACGTCGAACGCCAACGCTGCCGATCACACCAACCAAAGGCCGGCCCTTTATTTTTCCAAGCGCATCGCGCAAAGCCTCGTCAACGGCCGGGTCCGCGATGGGTTCCAGCCCGTACCGCGCTATATGCGACAGCTCTTCGTCGCCAAGCAGCGCAGCCAACGGCCCCACCGCGTCTTTCGTTCCGATGATGCTCAACAGGCGGCACGCATCCGCCTTCTCCTTGCGGGACGCATCCGATTTCAATACCGCGATAAGTTTACTCTCCTGCTCTTTGGTGGCCGGCACTACCGTCTGTCCCAACGTCTGCGCCGCGCCGGCAAGTAACAACGCAATGAGCAGGCCTAAGTGTATTTTTAGCTTTGACATAGCTTTATTTCCTTCCTGGTCAAGATTGGTCCTTAGATAATCCACGGCTCACGCATCGCACGAGAACGGAACCGGTTAGCCTCTGCATCGTTCACAAATTCCTCTTTCACCGGGTCGTACCTAAGGTCGCGCTTCAGCCACATGCAGACATTCGCCGCGTGCACCGTTGACATCGCCCGGTGCATAACCACCGGATTCGCCACCGGCTCACGCCGAGACTTCACGCAATCCAGGAAGTCTCGCATATGGCTCATCGGACGTTGCGTCCGAGCCTGGTAATCCCCGACGAGCTTCTTGAAGTCATCCAACATCGCAGGCGACGAGACATCCGGCTGCGAATAGCCGTCCGCCGCCGCCACCCACCCCTCGGGCCCCTCGTACTTGACCCCGCATGAGCCGCGCCAGCCCTCAAGCTGCAGCACCATTTTGATCCCGTTGGGAAATACCGTCACCATCCCGTCCCCGGTCTTGTTGTCCACGTACTTGTACTCGATGGCCGAGGTGTCCGCCTGGCCTATGCCCACCTGGCACTGGGCAAACGTGTGCGCCCCCCACTCGCCTATGCAGCTCGTGTGGAAATCGTAGTGACCCCGCCACGCGCCGGCTATGTACGCAGAGTTGTAAGGCCGCCACGGGCACGGGCCGAGCCACTGGTCCCAGTCAACCTCCTCCTTAGGCGGCTCAGGCTCGCCGGGCAGCCAGTCGTGCCTCATCTCCGCAGCATCCCAAGGCGCTATGTGCGCCCTGACCGTATGCACCTTGCCCAGCCGACCCGTGCGAACCATCTCGTTGCAGAACGTGAAATTCCCCTCGCTCAGCCGCTGCGTCCCGGTCTGATAAACCCTTCTGTTCCGCCTCGCCGTCTCAACCACCCCCTGACCTTCGGCAATGGTCATCGAAGAAGGCTTCTCGGAATAGACGTCCTTGCCCGCACGCATCGCCATAATCGCCGCCAGCGAATGCCACCGGTCGCCCGTCGCGATGAGCAGCGCATCGATATCCGTGCGCTCGGCAAGGAACTCCCGCATGTCGCCGTACATCTTGCAGTCCTTGTTGCCGTACCGGGTATCGACAATGTTTTTGACGTTCTCGCGGCTGGCCTTCTTGGCGTCGCAGATCGCGACAAACTGCACGTCCGCCTCCGGCAGCATCCACCCCAGGTCGTGCGTCCCGCGGTTGCCGACGCCCATCCCGCCCATGATAATCCGTTCGCTCGGCGCGACTCGTCCGCCCAGGCCCAGCGCTGTGGCCGGAACGATGTACGGCGCCGCCGCAAGAGCCGCCGTCCGCTTCAGAAACCCGCGCCGCGTAAAATCCACTTTTTTCTTTGACATGACAATCTCCTAATTCATTTAGCCGGTTGCATTCACTATGACCTGCCAACTGCACTTGTTCTGACTTACGATTCTACCCTCTTGAAAGCGCGGCGCCAACCAAAAAAACACCAAGCCCCTCTGGAGATCACCCAAGAACTTGCACGCCGCGGCCGGGCCATCGTCCAATGGCGGTTGAGCTGGAATCATCTGTCCAAGTCGAGTCTGGCAGGCTCTGCGCCCGGGGCCGAGATGCCCCTTCGCTGCAGAAGCGAGCCTTCGAGCCTGTAAAGGGCCACCAGCGCCTTTAGATAATTGGCCAGGGCCTCTATTTCGGCAATCTGACTGGCGACAAAGTCCCGCTGCGCCTGGCCAACGAGCAGTGAAGTGGATTTACCCACGCGGAATTTTTCCGTCTCGGCGCGGAGCTTCTCCTCCTGGAAATTCCGCGTCGCGCCGGTTGCCGCAATTTGCTCGCGGGCGCGAGCGACCTCAATATAAGCCGACCGGACATCGACTTGTACAAGCTGGATAAGATTTTCCAGGGCCCTGCGCAACTGCTGCCTGGTCATAACGGCACGGGTGTGCTGAGCACGGGCGATTCCATTCACCGGGGACTCTTCAAACATCAGGCCAAAGGTGACATCGTAACTGTCGCCTCCAATGTTGTCCGTAGCACTGTTAAAAGCATTGGCATACCCGGTCTTGCCGAAGGCAATAAAGGCGTCCATCTTGGGAAGCAGCCCATCCTTGGTTCTCACCACCTCAAGGTCCCCCTGCCGTATCTGCAAGCGGGCCTGGTTCAAATCCGGGCGCATTCGCAGGGCAACCTCGACGTGCTCCTCGACATTCTCAAGTTCGACGCTCGGCGGCGAAGTGTCGTACTCAAGCGTCACATCCCTGTTCCAATCGATGCTCCCTGACGGGTTCAGCAGGCGCAGCAGGTCCAGCCGTTCTTTGGCGAGGGTGCTCCGCGCATTTATCAGGTTTTCCCGCCTCAGCGCGACCTCGGCCTGCGCGGCCGCAAGCTCCGTCTCGGCAAGGTCTCCTATCTTGATCCGCTCCTCGGCCTCCGTCATCTGCTTCTCGGCCAGCGTAAGCGAATCGGTGTATATCTCGATCTGTCTTTGGGCAAGGGCGTAATCCCAGAACTTTGATTCCACTTGCTCCAAAAGAACCTCTGTAAAGCCCCGCAGCTCATACTGTGATATGAGCGTCTCAAGTCTCGCCTGGTTCACGCGCGCAAGATTGGCGCGGAGATTCAATCCTCGCAGAAGGGCCTGAGTAACGGTAACTCCAAGACGATTGGCGGCGAATGTGTCACTGTATAAGGATGAATCGGTATAGCTGGTGCCGCCCTCAAGACCAAGAGTTGTCCCCGTGGGAAACAATTTGGCCAGAGAAAGCAACCCGGTAACCGAATCCACCGTGGAGCTTTCGGTGCTGGCGCCGGCGCGGGAGAGCCTGTCGGCAAGAGCCCTTCTGCTCGATGCTTCGCCGCCAAGAATCGGATCAAAAACTCCAAGCTCCTCCTGCTCAAACGTGCGACTTATCCCCGGGTTCATTCTTTCGACAATGAGCGACTGGTTGTTCTCCATTGCCAAAAGAATCGCTTCCTGGACACCTATTTTCAGAGGACCTTCGGGCACGGCGGCATTATTTGCATCAACAGATTCCTCCAAGGCCGCCTTTCTATCGTTACTATCGGGTAAATCGGCTCTGTCTTCGGGCCCCACGTAATCGGAGTAAGTTTCGGGTTCGAGCGACAAACACGAGGACAGCACTAACGCCGAGACAACCAATACCATTGCGAAAGGTATAACGACCGTTCTCTTATCAGACATATCCAGTCTCTTGGCTGTCATAAATCCGCCGCATTTTCAGCATCGCTCTTGCCGGCGGAAGTTGTCCCCGGCCTGAGACGTTCAAAAATCGAATATACCACAGGAACAAACACCAGCGTAATCAATGTCGAGCTGAGCAAACCGCCGACCACGGTTCTGGCCATCGGGGCCTGAGCCTCGCCGCCCTCGCCGAGGCCGAGAGCCAAAGGTATCAGCCCAATGATCGTTGTCAAGGCGGTCATCAGAATCGGACGCAGTCGTCTTCGCCCCGCCTCTTCTATAGCCTCTCGAACAGCCATTCCGTCTCGCCGACGCAGCAGGTTCGTGCAATCGACCAACAGTATCGCGTTGTTGACGACGATCCCCTCCAGCATGATGCATCCGATAAAAGACTGGATATTGAAAGTCGTCCGCGTCAAAAAGAGCATCAGAATGACTCCTATCGCGGCCAGCGGCACCGAGAACATCACGACGAACGGGTCACGCAAAGATTCGTACTGGCAGGCCATCACCATATACACCAGCACCAATGCCAGGATGCAACTGAGCAGGAGCTCGCGAAACGACTTCTGCTGCTCCTCGTAGTCGCCGCCGAACGTGATGCCAAAATCAGCAGGCACCGGGATAACCTGGAGCATTCCTCGTATGTCGGAGAGGACCGAACCCATGTCCCTTCCGCTTATCTCGGCCGTTACGCTGACAAGACGTTCCTGATCTTTACGTTCAATGAGCACCGGGCCGCTTCGGGGTCCGACACTCACGACATTTCGCAGGACAACAGGCTGCCCGTCCGAATTGGCGATCGTCAGGTCGAGAATATCTCTGAGGTCCATTTTTTCGGCGTCCCTGAGCTTCACAAGAATTGCATATTCGTCCCCGGCCTGGCGATAGTAGCCCGCCGTTGTCCCCGACAGAATTGTCTGAAGGGCATTTGCTATCTTTGAAACGCTCAGGTTCATATCGGCGGCCTTTTGTCGATCTATCAGGACAAGCTCTTCCGGATTGCCCGACTCACGGCTGACTCGGGCATCGGTAACCCCTTCGACCGATTCGACAATCTCTTTGACCTGAGCGGCCAGGCTATCCGCCGTCTGCAAATCGTGGCCCCGAATTTCAACCTGAATCTTGTCGCCTTGTGTGGTCCCCATGCGGAGTATAAACAATCCCTCGCCGGCGCGGGTCCGGACAACCATTCCCGGTATCTTGCTCAACCTGCCTCGCAGGTCGGCCGCAATCTGCTCGCTCGACCGCGTTCGCTGCGACTGGGGCTTCAGTGAGATGCTGATGTCGCCCGTATGCCCGCCCGTCCCATACCATCGCGAGCCCCCGACGTTTGTCACTGTACTCTTTATTTCAGGAACGGATTCGCCGACGATCTGCTCGATTACCCTGAATTTCTCGTCCAGCAGATTCAGCCTCGTGCCGACCTGCATCTCAGCTTCTACCCGAACCTCGCCCTCATCCGTGGTGGGCATCAGCTCAACTCCTATGTACGGAATAAAGAGCAGGCTTGCAGCCAAAAACAAGACCCCCATAATCACAACGAAAGCACGATGCTCCAGGGCGAGGTGCAGTAGTTTTTTGTAGTTGTTCTCTATCCCTTTGAGAAACCGCCCGCTGATGAGGTAAACCCTGCCCCTAAGAGTCTGCCCGAAGCGTGCATCGCTCGGCTGAGAAGGAAGCACACGGGCCGAGAGCATCGGTACCAGCGTAAGGGCCACGGCAAGGGAGCACAGAAGCGAAAAACCGACCACGATTGAGAGCTGCTTGAACATCACGCCCGACATCCCCTCGACAAAAACCAGCGGCAGAAAAACCACTACTGTAGTCAGCGTGCTTGCAACGACAGCCGCCGTAACCTCCTCGGCGCCATCGACGGCGGCATGTTCGAGCAGATCGCCTGACTCCCGCATCCGGAAGATGTTTTCGAGCACGACGATTGCATTATCAACGAGCATTCCGGTTCCGAGCGCCAGGCCGCCCAGTGTCATGATGTTAAGTGTAAGATTGCTGAAATACAACAGGGCAAAAGTTGCAATGATCGAAACCGGGATGGCCGTGGCGATGACAACGGTGCTCCTGACGTTGCGGAGAAACAGAAGCAGCACGATTATAGCGAGAATTCCTCCGTAAATTGCCGAAGAGCCGACGTTTGTGATTGAACGGCGGATGTAATCGGACGTGTCAATAATGGGTACTATCTTTATTTGTGGTATATCCCGGTTGATGCGCTCAAGCTCGGCAAGTGCTCCGCGCGCGACCTCAACGGTGTTTCTGCCGGACTGTTTGTTCACTGAAAGTCGTATTCCCGACTTGCCATTGACCCGGACAATGCGCGTGACTTTCTGCCAGGAATCTTCCACCGCGGCGATTTCCCTCAACTGGATCGGCGCACCCTGTCGAACGGCTACCACAGTATCCTGGATCTGCTTGAGGTCGGTGTATTCGCCCGGCGTTCTGACGGTAATCTCAAAATTCCCCTTTTCTACAGTGCCGGCCGGAATATTTACGTTGCCCTCCCTTATCCGCAAGATAATCGAATCGAGCGGTATGCCCAGAGCGTTTATCTTGGCAGGGTCGAGACTAACGTGTATCTCACGCTCCAGACCTCCACGAATATCAACGGCGGCCACACCCGGAACACGCTCAAGCCGATATTGCACCTGGTCTTTCATAATCTGCATGGTCTGGACGGGGTCCAGGTTGCTGGATGCCCCGAGTATCAATATTGGAAAACTCGCAAGGTCGAATTTTCTCAGTGTGGGCCGATCAGAATCCTCGGGCAAATGGTCGATAATACGATCCAGGCGGTCACGGATGTCGTTCGCCGCGGCGTCGAGGTCCGTCCCCCACGCAAATGTCACCCGAACCGTCCCCTGGCCTTCCGCCGAAACCGAGGTTACCTCTTCAACCCCGGGCACAGCGCTGACCGCCTGTTCGATTGGCCGCGTTATCAGCTCCTCGATTTCCTCCGGACCGGCGTTTTCGTAGCTGCACGAGATGCTCAGAGTCGGGTACGAGATATCAGGCATCAGGTCAATGGGAAGCCGCAACAGTGAAATAATGCCAAGCAGCACGATCATCAACACCACCATGATCGTGAATATGGGGCGATGCACGGCAAAACGCGAGATTCTCATCGGGACTCTCCTGGCCCGGCATTGACAGGGGCCGTGTTCAAATCAACGCCCGTGCTCGGAGAGATCGGTGATCGAGCATCCCTTTTAGGCAGAACAATACCCGAGCCGTCCTCAAGGAGATGATTGCCCATTGTGACCACCAGGCCCGAAATCTGCGGCTCTGTGATTTCAGCCAGCTCGCCGCTTACTATGCCGGTCGTCACTGGAACAAAACGCGCCCTCAGATTTCCTATATCGACAATAAATACCCCCTCTTTGCCATTTCTTCTGACAAGGGCGGGGAGCGGAACCAGCATCGCATTTTCACGCCTGGCGAACTCAACCTGGACCCTCACGAACATCCCGGGCTTCAGCAAATACTCAGGATTCGGCGCCTCCAATTCGACCCTTGCCTGCCGGGTGCTTTCCCTCAGAAGCGGCGCCATGCGGACGATGATCCCGGTAAAAGCCCTCTCGGGATAGGCATCAGTGGTGACAACCGCCTCTTGGCCTAATTTGACTTTCGGGTAGTCCCTTTCAATCACGTGCACCACCGCCACAAGGGGATTGTTCTCCAGAACCGAGACAATAGGCTCGTTCACCTGCAGCAGCGCCCCCTCATCCACAAATCTCTCGCCCACCACTCGCCTTTGATCCCCTTCCTCCCATAAGGCCTGAACCTTTGTGTACGAAAGTCGCACGTCGGCGGCCTTCAGGGCCGCATCCTTTTGAGCCACCTGCGCAACTGAGACCTTGTATCGTGTCTGGCAGGCGTTGAATGCAGCCTCCGATAAATCAAGCTCCGAAACCGAAACAATTGTCTTTTCGCGAAGCGCTTGTGCCCTTTCATATTCACGCTTGGCAATGTCCAGGTCGCTGGCGCAGTTCGCCGCGTTTGCCTTGGCCACTTCCAGCTCGGCCCGAGCCTGTTCAACCTGCTGCGTAAATTCTTCATCATCTACGATTGCGATGACCTGATTCCGGCTGACCTCGTCGCCGATGTTGACGACAAGCTTCTTTAGCCATCCGGCCACCTTTGATGCAACCACGAACTGCGACTTCGCCTCCAGAGAACCCGTAAAAACTCCGATATCGTGGATAACGCCTCTCTCAATCGGTTTGACCTCAACGGCTACGGAGACGGCCGGACGCCCTGTGCTTTTCTGAACAGCCGAGCCGGTCGTCCGCTTATATACCTGCCAGCCCGCCATCGCGACGATTGCCAGGACAGCCAGCAATAATGAAAACTTCTTCATTCATCTTTCCCGAATAACCTGGTGCTGCAATGAAATTAAACTTCAGCCAAACATTATACCGGAACACCCGGCGTTCCTCAAATCTATTCGAGCAGGTATTAAGCGACATTTCCATATTCATCACTTCGCAGCATTGCCAAGCGTTCCGATACGCCATTCAACCAAATTTGTCCCGGAACTTCTACTGTTTTGGATCACTTTCACGTGCACACCCATCCATAACCGGCCAAAACGCAGAGATTCCCCGTATATGCTCGCCGCCGAATCTCCCGGATTTTACTTGCCTTTTGCCTCCAAATACGCAAAATGGTCCGTGTGCTGCACAACGCAGCATAAGCAGTACCGCAGTGAAAGGACGCTATGGAAATCAAGAAAGGAATCGCCGTTTCGCCCGGCATTTCCATTGCCAAGTCTCTGATCATTGACTCTGAGGACTATCGCATTCCTCGCCGGCCCATTGAGCCTTCCCAGCGATTGACCGAGACTCAGCGCGTTAAGAACGCCTTCACCGCCGCCATCGCTGAGCTGACGCGCCTCGCAGCCGTTCAGGGCAAGAACGCCGGCAAAATAAAGGATATCTTCGCCGTGCACCTGCGATTCCTGAAAGATAGAAGCCTCAAAAGGAAAATAACCGATCTCGTTCGCTCCGACCTTGTCACCGCCGAGTACGCGGTTTCATCCGTCCTGCGCGAGGTCGCAGCCCATTTCACAAAGGTGAAGGACCAATACATCAGCGAGCGGGCCGACGACATCTACGACATCGAAAGACGCCTGCTAAAGCAGCTACTCGGCAGAAAACGCGAGGACGTCGCCAACCTCACCGAACAAATCATCGTCGTCGCCCGCGAATTAAGCCCCACACAGACCGCAGGCTTCGACACGGAATACGTCAAGGGCATCGCCAGTGACGCCGGCGGACGAACCTCGCACGCCGCAATCGTCGCTCGCTCCCTCGGAATCCCCGCCGTCGTCGCACTCGAAGACTTCACCGAATACGTCCGAGGAGGCGACACCGTCATCGTCGATGGAAATCGCGGAATCGCCATCGTCAACCCTGACGAGCAGACAATCCGCCAATACCGGGAATACTCCCGGGAATTCACCGCACTCGAGCACAGGCTCGACGCCCTCCGGGAGCTGCCCGCAAAGACTCGCGACGGCTTCGAAATCAAGCTCCTCGGCAACATCGAGTTCCCCGACGAAGCCGCGCTGGTCCTTGAAAAAGGAGGCCAGGGCATCGGACTCTACCGCACCGAGTTCCTATACCTCAACAGCAAGACCGAGCCGACCGAGCAGCAGCACTACGACGCCTATGCACGGACACTCAAAGTCTTCAAAGACCGACCCGTCATAATAAGAACGATGGACCTTGGAGCCGACAAATACACCCAATCAAAGAGATTCGCCCCGGAGCCCAACCCAATGCTCGGCCTGCGCTCTATCAGGTTCTGCCTCCAGAACCTCACCCTGTTCAAGATCCAGCTCCGCGCCATCCTCCGCGCATCCACCCTCGGACAGGTCAAAATAATGTTCCCCCTCATCACGAATCTCCAGGAGCTAAAGCAGGCCCGCCTGATTCTGCGAGACGTTATGGAGGACCTCGCCGAGCAAAACATACCCTATAACAAGGCCATCGAGATGGGCATTATGATCGAGACGCCTTCCGCCGCACTCACCGCATATTCTCTCGCCAGAAACGTCGATTTCTTCAGCATAGGCACCAATGACCTCACACAATATACCCTCGCCGTCGATAGGGGCAACGAGCTCGTCTCAACGCTCTATTCCGCCGCCGACCCCGCAGTCCTGCGCCTTATCAGGACCGTTCTACAGGATGCCCACAAGGCCCGAATCGATTGCAGCGTCTGCGGCGAAATGGCCTCCGAACCCGAGCACATTATGCTCCTGCTTGGTATGGGTGTTAGAACGCTTTCGATTGCCCCGCCGATGATACCTGAAATAAAGCAGATCATCCGCTCGGTCACTATCGAAGAATCAAATCAGATAGCCAGAAAAGTCCTCAGTATGAACTCCGAAAGCCATATCTCCAGCTACCTCCGCACCGCCGCAAGAGAAATCCTCCCGGAAGCATTCTGACGGCAGCCATCAAGGAGGATCGGGCGACGCTGCGAAGCGAGCCGAGCACCCTGACGGTGGCGTGCGCCCTATGCCGGTATCTCCAACGGTGCCGCCCACTTATGAGCTTATTAGCCCATCAACATTGGTCTTGTTAGTTGTCATTCCTGCGAAAGCAGGAATCCACTACCCTTAGCCGGTTGCTGGGCGAACAGCATCCACAAATTCAACTGTGAGTGGCTATTATGCTGGCGCCCAAAAAGCGGTAAATCCCATTACAGTCTTGTCTTAATCAACCAACCGTCTTGCAGTGAAACCACATTTACGCACGATGCTGTTACACCTTCTCAATACCTCACCTTCCACCCCTTTGGTTGCGCCCTTCAGGCCGGGCCAAGCATTCGCGGCTCTCGTTGCTAATCCTTCCATATTGTCCCCTCATTGAGAGCCAATGTCGTGCCCTAACAGGCCGGCATTAGCGTCTAACCGCTCGAATTCAGGCCCCCGGACCGAGAAGGAAGACGCCGCCGCGGAGATCCTCCGCTGGCCTCCTCACTATCCAACACCGTAAGTCCTTGTCAATAAAGAACATACCAACCCAATTAGCAAAACCACGGAAAAATTCCGTCCTATAAACTTTTTTCTCTTGACACATCAGGACGACTTGGTGTACGTTGTTGATGTGAAATTAGGATAGTCTTGGCTCGTACACAAGCAAGCGCAGGTTTGGTGAAGATTACTCGTTGCTTGTTTATAGTGTTGTGCTCGAGGCAGGTGTGATCGGCTGTGTGGCCGAGCGGACTTGTCGAGGGCGGCACGCTTTTGGCTCGTTGCCAAAATTCATATATTAAGCTCAGATTAGTGTTATTGGGAGGAGCTTACGATGAAGAAATTCGTTAGTCTTTTGTGTTTCCTTGTGATTCTTGGAGCTGGGTCAGCCGCGCTCGCGACTACCACGACTCAGATCTGGTATTTCGGCACGGATGAAGTAATGCCGGTGCCTAATGTCGTTGATAACGCTTACGGCGACCCGCAGTTGAAGGTGGATAAGGGTTCTGGAGCCGGCTGGCAAAGTGCGGCCGACGGTCGAACCGGAATTTGGTCTTTGTCCGGCGAAATCGACGTGATTATCCCCAACTCTCCGGTTCTCAATCCGTACAAGAAGATTACCATTAACCTGACATGGGCGCCCGGCGGCGTTGATCCTTTCTTGCCCGACCAGCCGCTCGTCGGTGTTAGCGCGATCCCAATGGACAGCATGACGATGTCCGTCGTTAATGACCCCATCGCGGGTACGATATGGACACAGTCAATTTACAGCATCGTCATCTGGCCCAATCCCCCGAGGGAATGGATCGCAATTAAGGGTGACATTCTTGTCGATGAGCTGAACATCAGGACTGAGTGTGTCCCCGAGCCGGCGACAATGGGCCTGCTCGGTCTTGGTGGATTAGCACTGCTTCGTGTTCGCAGGAAACACTAATAGTTGTTCAGAAGTATTGGTTAACCAGTATTTTGTACAAATTCGGGGCCTATACCGACATCTGGTATAGGCCCCGCTATTTTACGCGGATCCAACGTCGGATGTCCAGCTTGAGTGGGAACGCCGCCCGTTTTCCTGTTGAAGCCTGTCCAAGAACCTCACGATGCGGAAAGATAGGCGCGATCCTGCTGCGAAGCGGGCTGCTCATCACAATACCTGTATGAAACGGCTTGGCGATTCTCGTTTTACAGAAGTTTAACAATTTTCTTTGTAACTTTTTGCCCGCTCCTAACGTCTATATTGGTGAACAAAGCAAATTATCCCAGCGATCTGATTTTGAAAGGAAAGGGGCAATAAGATGCGGAGTCAAATATGGGCGGGAAAAGCCAAAAGCATAATTGTCTTCACAATCCTGACCGTCATTCTCGCGGGCTGCGGCTCCTCGCCCGACGACGGCTGGAAAACCAAAGCTATCAAAGAAGACGGAGCCGTTGCAGGCATTCCATTTGGCGCCGTCCTGGTCGGCAACCCGCAGGAACTGGCCGGACAAATACAAATTCGTATGGTTGACAGACTGTGCGAGAATAGCGAGTGCAGAATCATCGCCATCGACAAAGAGGGACGAATCCGCCTCGGCGATAAAACTGCAAAGTTGATTCCCGGCGGAAAGTGCCGCTCTACTACCGTCGTCTTTTCGGATATCAAGCTCGGTGACATAAAGGAGTTTCGATTTCAGGACCGACCTTGCCGCCGGGAAATTGCGCAAACCGGCAAAAAAACGCCCCAGGCAAATGCCGCCCGCAAGGCTCAGCTTATTGACGCCGCGTACAAAGGCGACCTTTTCGAATCCAACCAGTTTAATTAGACACGCACCCTCCGGTATATGTCTGAGTTCATCGCCTTGAGGAACTCTTTCGCAGTCTTCTTCCTGATAAACGCAAAGCGCAAGGGAATCTGAGATTTGAAATCCGCGATTTTGAATTTCAAAAGCCTGCGGCCTCCGAGCGAATCGGCCCCCCCCCGCCCTTCGTGCCTTTATTTGTGCCGCTTCTGGCTTTTCTGCATTCGCCTTTTTTGGGGTCGGGTCTTTTCCCTGGTCTTCTTGTGTTCCCTGGATTTCGGGCCTTGTCTTCTTTCTGCGGCCGGCTTAATCAGAGGTTCCGCAGGGGTCAGGTTCAACTGTCGCGCAGGCACGTTTACCGAGACTATGCGGGCGTTCAGCGATTGGCCGAGGCGGATGCTGTGCCCGGAGCGCAGGCCCAGGATGGATTGTGTCCTCTTGTCGAATTTCCATTGGTCCGGCCCCAGGTCTTCCATTCTTATCAGCCCGTCTATCCCGAACTTTCGCGATTGGACAAAAACCCCGAAGCCTGTCAGCCCGGTCGTGACGCACGCCAGATCCTCGCCGATCCTGTTGCTCAGCATTTGCAGGATCAGCACCGCTGTTAGTTCCTTCTCTGCGTTATCGGCGCGCTCCTCCGTAAACGTGATGTGCTTGCCGATCTCTGTAAGGTCCGCGCTCGCCGAGATTTCTTTCGCCTCATCGAGGCGATTCTGCAGATAAGCGTCGAGCATACGATGCACAATCAAATCGGCGTATCGGCGTATCGGGCTGGTGAAGTGACAATAATGCGTCGAGGCCAGCGCGTAATGCCCGATATGCAGCGGCGAGTACTGCGCCTTCTCAAAACTCCGCAGAACCGCCAGGTTCACGGCGAACGAACAGTCACGTCCCTTCACCGCCGCAAGCAGGCTCTGGATCGCCGCACGGTCGGGACTTCGCGGCAGCGTAAACCCGAATGCCTTGATGAGCACGGCCAGGTTCTTCAAAGTCAACGCATCCGGCTCCGGATGGATGCGCCGGATGAACGCGACATTCAGTCTGTCCAGCAGCGACGCCACGGCGTCATTCGCCTCGACCATAAACATCTCGATTATCGTGTGCGGGTAGCTGTCGTCCGCCGGGTGCGCATCGACCACCCTGCCCGATTTATCCATCACTAACTCCGTCTCCGGCAGGTCCAGATGTATCATCCCGCTCTTTCTGCGCCGCTGCTCAATCGCCCGGCTCAGCGCCTCCATATTCTTCAGCAGACCGACCACCTCGCTCTTGATGCCTTTGGTCCGCCCTTTCAAAGCCTTGTCCGCCTGCTGATACGTCAAACGCTGCGTCGAGCGGATGATGCTGTTGGCGAAACGGCGGGTAAGGATCCTGCCGTTTTGGTCATAAGTCAGATAGGCGCTCTTCGCAAATCGCTTTTGGTCCGGCTGTAAGCTGCATATCCCGTTGCTCAGAACTTCCGGCAGCATTGGGATCGTCTTGCCCGGCAGATAAACGCTGTTCCCGCGTTCTTTCGCCTCGATGTCCAGCGGCGACTCGCCCGTAACGAAAGCGCTCACATCGGCGATGTGCACGCCAAGCACCCAGTTGCCGTCGCCGTCTTTCTCCAGACTTATCGCGTCGTCGAAGTCCTTGGCATCCGGCGGATCAATGGTAATGATAACCTTGTCGGTGACGTCCTCTCTTTTGCCGGGCCGATCTGGATTGAACTCGGCGGCCGCTTGCCGAGCCTGCTCGATGCACTTGCCGTCGAATTCCCCCGGCAGGTGGTATTGGTGCACTATCGACTTTATTTCAGTATCGTATTGTCCCGCCCTGCCGAGCACCTCGATTATCACCCCTCGTCCTATGCATTCCGCTGTCGGATAAGTCAGCATCTCGACGACAACCTTGTCTTTGGCCTTGGCGTTCTTCGCCGTGACGTCATCGACCGAAATCGGCTGCACAAAGCTCGACCCGTCCGGCTGCACCAGCCATCCTTCCGAGTGCTTTGCCAGCGTCCCCACGAATCTGTTCTGCGCCCGCTCGAGAATCTCGATGATCTCGCCGCTGTAACGTATCTGCCCGGCGCGCATCCCTTGTCTTCTGACCTTTGCCACGACGATATCGCCCGTCATCGCTTCGCCTGTGGCGCTGGGCGGCACAAACAGGTCTCCATGCGAATTGGCCTCGCGGGGCACTATAAAGCCGAACCCTTTGGGATTTGCCCTGAACGTTCCGACAATTTCCCCGGCCAGAGAAGGCAGCGAAACCAGATTGCCCGTCCCCATAACGATATGTCCCGCCCCACGGAGCTGGTCAAACGCCTCCTTGAAATGCGGATAGCGCTCCGAGTCCACCCCCAAGGTCTTTGCCAATTGCCCGAGTTTCACCGGCTGGTAATCCGCGTGCTTGAGCAACCCTATAATCTTTTTCTTATACACTTCTGCCATTTGGCCGATCCCTTAAAAAAAACTTAATCGCCATATTATACCGACACCGCACTAATTGTCTCCAACTAACTCACCATTTCCAACAACCAACAGCCGTCCGATGTCGAATGTCAGAATCCCACCACACTAAGAGCCTATCCGAATAACTTGGTCGTCATGAGGCTGAGCGAAAAGCCCGAGGCCAAGACGGCAGGCCAAAAACGCTCGGAGGCGTGATTTGTTCCACGCTGAGAACGTTTTTGGCCGACAACTCAGGCATCGGGCTTTGCAGCCAGCCGGAATAGACCGGGTTATGCGGATAGGCTCTAAGCAGTCCGTATCTTGCAAGCAAGCTTCTCAAGCCAAAAAACACGTCAAAATATGCCATATTGGGACCGCGGTAGCTCACAATCGCCCAACCCGTTCACGCTGCCTCGAGATTGTCAGAATTTCGTCCTGCAAAAATTGAGTACCGCATTTCATAAGTTCTATGACTATCCTGTCATTTCGACCGAGCGAAGCGAGTGGAGAAATCTGTCAAAACAGTTACAATCTTTCTGTCTCATAGTCGCGCCATTTACGAAATGCTGTACTGAGCTTATCTTAGCATTGACAGGCATTTATGACCGCTGGCCAGGAATCAGCCGGTGCCGGAAATAGATGTGCCAGCCGTCGCAACCGAAATAATCCTGTTGGCCACACCCGGCGGCGCGCGAAATTTATCTTGACAGCAAGGCAGTCACACTGTTAATATAGGACGACAGAATGGATGAAGGGTGTTGGCATAGCCTCCCCGGCCTGTGGAATCACCACGGTTTCCCAGGCGGCGAACACTTTTACTCATTCGCAGAGTGGGCACGCTATGCTTATCCTTCAAATGAGTATCGAATCACCGTGAGTCCGCACGGGCGGACGCTTTGGCATACAGTCAAATGGCGTTGAATTTGTGGTTTCTTGGAAAGGAGAATGGCAATGCGAATAGGAATAACTTGTCTGCTCGCCGCCGCGTTACTAACAGTAACGGGTTCAGGCGCGTACGGAATTGTAATAGGTGACTGGGAGAACAGCGCCGATGGGTGGATCATCACCGACGGTGCCCCGGCCGGCACTACAATGACCTACAGTGCAACGGGGGCTACGTTGAACAGCAGCAGTCTCAGGCTCTACGTTCCGCAGGGCGGCTGGAAGTTCGGCGATATGTATTAAGCTCCAGGAGCACTCACAGTTAATCGAACCCTTCCGCAACGGTACGAAGATTCGCTTCGATGTTACCCGAATTGCCTCCGAATGGACGGGGAATCCTGCCGACGGCGGAGGCGGACTTCACGTGGTTATCAATGCCGGGGGCGACGCATGGCCTGCGAACGTCTGGGATGAGCTGGGAGGCGGAGCTGTGGGCTGGTGGAGCTACAAGGATGGCGACAATACGCGGACTATCGAGGTCGATTACTCCGCATCTCTGCCAAAGATCAACTTCAATACAATGTGGTGGCTTGAGATCTGGATTATCACGAACTACGATAACAACTACACCACCGGCGGCGTTTACTACCTCGACAACTTCGAAATACCCACTGATATGATGGCGACTATTCCCAACCCTCCGGACGGAGCGCAAGACTTGCCGCGAGATGTCGTTCTCAGCTGGGAGGCCGGGGCAGCAGCGGCATTGCACGATGTGTATTTCGGCACAGACCCCGCCGCTATCGCAGATGTCAATCAGGCCAATCTGGCCGGTTATCCAAGCGTTGCTTACCAGAACGTCAACGAAACCGCCTGCGATCCGGGCACTCTGCAATTGGGGACAACATACTACTGGCGAGTTGATGAGGTCGGTGCCTCGGAATCCTGGAAAGGCAGTGTTTGGAGCTTCACGGTTGGCAACTATCTTGTCGTGGACGATATGGAACCCTACAACCAGAGCGACAAACTTATATTCAACATCTGGAAAGATGGAATAGGTAATGCCGTGTGCGAAGGCGGCAACGGAACCGGCTCCGCGATAAGCACATCAGGCTCGCCGTCCATAGGCGGTTTGCAGTCGATGAGGTACGATTACGACAACGACGGCGCCATCGTTAATCCCTGCACATCGCTCGAGGAGACCAGGGCTTATTATTCGCTGGGCAAGGCCATGACCGCAGACCTGCCTTCAGGCATCGGCTCCGACTGGACTGCCCACGGCGTCAAATTACTTTCGCTCAACTTCCAGGGCACGGTTGACAACGCGATCGAATCCCTGTGGGTGGAGCTGGCTGACGGCACGGGCGGCAAGGTCAAGGTCGTGTACGGCGCCCACGAAGGCGAAGAGCCGAACGACGTTAACGAGGCCTCGCCGCACGAGTGGCAGATCCCCCTTTCCGAGTTTGAGGGTGTTGATATGACCAACATCAGCAGCATGGCCATCAGCGTTCGCGCTGAGGATTCAATCGTGGCCGGCGGTTCAGGGACTTTATACGTCGATGACATCCGGCTGTACCAACCGGAGTGTATTCTCTCGAAGCGGACCCCCGAATTCGCCAAGCTGGATTACTGGCCCACAGGCAACCCCGCCGGAGATTGCAGTATCGATCGCCACGAGCTTAGCGTGCTCGCACGGGACTGGCTTGCCGCCGACGAAATCATCCCGGCACAAGTGCCCAGCTTAGCCGGACTTGTTGGCAGTTATCCGCTTGACGAAGCAACCGGCCTGCTCGCCACTGATGCATCCGGCCAGGGACACGACGGAACTATCACTGCCAACGTGCAGTGGATCGACAGCATGCCCGGATTTGGCAAGGCGCTGGATTTCCCGGGAGAAGGTGGCCAGTTTGTTGACCTTGGTACATGGGACCCCTCGGCAGGAACCGGCCAGCTCACCGTCGCCGTCTGGATAAAATGGGCCGGCCTCAACGGCGGCTGGCAGGGAGTGGTCGGCAAGAGAGATGGATGGGACAACGCCAGTACGATGTGGCACATCGAACTCAATATGGACACCGGCAACATAGGATTTTCACGGTATGACAACTATCCCTGGTTTGGCGAGAACATCCCGCCTATCGCGGAATGGTGCCATATAGCAGTGACCTTCGACGGGGCAACAACCACGATGTACATAAACGGCAAGCCCGTCGGAACAGACACGGGATTCACCTTTGGCCCCAAAACCGATGCTCACCTCGTATTTGGAGCCGTGGAAGGTAACGGAGGCAATCCCTTCAACGGCGCCATTGATAGCGTCGTTCTCTATAGTCGCGCCCTGTTGCCGGCGGAGGTGGCGCATCTTGCGGATAAGACGCCTGGCGACGGTGAGCTGTATTATGAAGTGCCGTCGGATGCTGAATTATATGACGGCGAGCTTCAAGGCGCCAGGAAGGTTGACTTCAAAGACTTTGCCGTCCTCTCAGTGAACTGGCTCGATGAGCAGATGTGGCCGTGGGAATAGTCGGCCCTGTTGTTAGCCGCAGCTTCTCTTGGCGAGCAGTCTTGCATTCTTGCGTGGCCCAAACCGGCAGGGGCGGGCCACGCTTCGTTTTTGTCTCTCTGCACCTCGCCCACCACGATAAGCATTATGAAAATTGTGTCAACGTCCCAAAGGTTGGGGGCAATCTGGTTGTTCAGTTCCGCAACAGCCAATAGCGTTTATCGCTTTATCCGCTACCAGCACAACGCCTCTGCGAGATTCTCGGAGCCGTTTTATTACCTGCTGGCAGCCCTAATGCGATAAACGTTTTCTTACCCCATAGTCTTTTCCCCACAAATCCTGGGACGATACCAAATTTGTGTGTAGGGCCCTACAGCTAAGGATAAAGAATTCCAAGACCATCCTGCAAAAATGCCGCCCCCTCATACTTACTGCATCTCTGCAGACATCTCAGAATCATGCCCTGTGCTTCTCGTGGCTGTGCGGGCTGCCGATTAACCCCCAGGCATATCTGCCGAGGACCAAGGACAGCACGTCGCTTCCCGAATAGGCCGCCCTGCTGACAAGCAAGACAAGGCCGGCCGTGATGCCCCAGAACAATCCCCCTATATGCGCCCAGTGAGCCGTGCCCGTTTCAACCCCCAGGCTGACCGCAACAACGTCGAAAAGAATATAGAAAAGCACCACCCAGAAGCCCCGCCACGCAAAAAACTTGAACGAAAGGTGAAATCCCGCAACCAGACCCCACCGACACCACGCAGTCAAATGGACTCTGTGGATTGGAAAAAGCAGCAGATAGACGCCGGCCATCCCCATCACCGCCCCGGATGCCCCCAACATCGCGCCCGGCGGCTGACCGCTCGACATCACAAGCTGCGTCAACGCCGCCGCAATCGCTAATACTATGTAAAGAATCGGCGTCAGAATGTTCCCAATCGCCGAATTCACCCGAGAGCCAAAAATCAACAAGAACAACATATTGCCCACAAGGTGAAGTATTCCGCCGTGCAAAAAAGCATGAGTTATCAACTGACTGTGCCTGTATTGCCCCAAGCATTGCTCCTCCGGACTCAGCTCCTTCAACGCCGTCCGGTCCAATTCATTTTCTGGCGTCGTAGCGCTCAATTTCTCTCTCTTCGCAAGGAAAGCCTCTCGGTCGCCATAGTTCGTGTACTCGTAGAGCAATTGAATTCGCTTCGCCTCCGGCTCGGCCTCGCCGCCCCACAGCATCAGGTTCTTCATAGACCTCATCTTCGTCGAGCCGGACAACTGGTAGGCCAGGAACCATATACTGACCGCAATCGTCACGGCCGTTATGGCCCACGTCGCATAAGGTCGGTGCCTGCCCAACGCCTCCGAATACACCGGGTAAATGCCTAATGGTATCAGCCAGCTTATGGGGCTTACAACCTTGCGTGACCGCTCATAAAGCATGTCCTCGTCCACACCCCGAGCCGTCAGAATCGGCCTGCCGCTGCCAACGTATATCCCGCAGCTAACACAGACCTTCGCATCGTCGGCCAGCTTCCTATCGCAGCTCGGACAAATCACCTTGCCGGTGCTCGGCGCCGCCTGCCCGCCGGGTTCACCGGCAGCCGCGCCGCTGGCCAATCCGACCCCGACCCTCCGCCCCTCCGTTGCACCCTCTTTGCCAGCCACTTTCTTCTCGGGGACCTGTGCAAACGAGCCGCACTTCGGGCATTCCACAAGGTTGCCCAGCGAGCTCTCCCGAGCCTCGATATTCTCATCACACATCGGGCATCGAAATCTCACCATACCCGCCGGCAACGGCAAAGGCCGCTCGGCAGAGCCGCTCAGACTATCGACTGCACTGCGACCTCCGACCCCCGGAACAACAACTATGTTCCTGCATTGGGGGCATCTGCCCTTCTTCCCGGCGTGAATCTGAGGAACACGAATTCTCTTGCCGCAGCTCCCGCAGCGAAACGCTATCTTCTCCGCCTCAGCCGGAACAGCTACGACCGCCCCGCACGGACACTTTCCCTGCCGCCCGGCGTATTCACTCTTGACCGCAAGAGTTTTCCCGCATTGAGGACATTGGAACCGAATGACCATTACTCACCCCTCCTCCACTCAAGCTCCACGAAGAGCCAAAAACTCAGAACTGGAAACCGCCGCCAATTGTGTCTTTTACCGCACCAGACGCTTCACGCCCGTCCTGAGCAGAGCCGAAGGGCTTCACTCTTCACGCCTGTCCTAAGCTTGTCGGAGGGCTTGACGTGCCTTGGCCCTTCTGCGCATTCAGCGCATTCAGCGCATTCAGCTTCTTTGCAAGACGCGATTTCTTCCTCGCGGCCGTCTTCTTGTGCATCGTGCTCGTCGCAGCCGTCTTATCTAACTTCTTTGTAAGAAGGCGCAATTGCTCGCCCGCCGTCTCGACATCGCCTTTTTCCAAGGTCGCTTCGAAACGCTTGACCTGTGTCTTGATCTGGCTCTTACGAGCACGGTTGATAATCCTTCTCTTCTCGTTTTGTTTTACTCTCTTCTTCGCTGATAACGAATGTGCCACTGTATTCTCCTGAAAACTGCCACTTCTGTTCACGAAAACTCACTTAAAGCTCGCTTGCGTCATCTGTCTCCCGGCCGACCACCCCGTAATCACGAGTCCCGCGCGCCTCTTAATTTGTCCACCCGCTGGCTCACGTCTTTGTACGAAAAATCGGTCTGAGCGATCCTGCGATATATCTCGAGCGCCTTTTCTTTCTCGCCCTTTTCTTCGTGAGCCCGTGCGAGATTGTATCGCAGCTCCTTCGCCGTCGCATCGTCCTTTATCTGGTATGCCTCCATAGCCTTGTTCAAAACATCGATTGCATCGGCAAACCACCCCTTCATAAAGAAGCAGACGCCAATCTGGTTCATCGACGCTATCTTCCTCCTCGGGTCCTTCTCGGCCTCCTGGAGCAGCGGTATGGCCTCGTTGTATTTCCTGTTGCGCGCCAGACGAACGGCGTACTCATATTTGGCCTTCAGGTCGGTTGGGTAGTTCTGCATGCACGTCCGGTAGTGTTCCAGCTCGGTGCTGTCCAATCTCGCGGTTAGCTGCGTCAGAACTGCCTTGGCCTGTGTATGATTAGGGTTGGCTTCGAGGGCCTTTTTCGCCTGCCTTATCTTGCGCCTGAGCTGTTTTGCCCTCAGCAGACCCGCCCGCTGCTTGAAGCTGAAATCGCTCTTGCTCCTGTAGGCATTCTCTAACAGCTCAATCGCGTCGTTCTCAGCCTCATCGCTCTGCATATCCGACAGAGCGTCGGCCAGGTCGAAGATATTCTTCGGAATCTCCGGGTTCTGCGCCAGTCTCCTTCGAGCGCTCTCCACGGTCCTCAGCCGATAGTCCTCGCTCTTGACCACCCCCGCCTGGGAGTGCAGCTCCTCCTGCTCCTCTCGGTTCTTGATCGAGCCTCTAAAGTCCCCGTCCGTGTCGTACTTGCCCCGCGCCATCGTCAGCTCCGCCGAGAGGTTCTTGAACTCGTTCGCCAGCTCCGCGTCGTCCGGCTTCAGCCTTGACGCCTTCTGGCACGCCGCCAGGGCCTTATCAAATTCCCCGAGGGCCGCGTAAGAGTCCTTGAGCAGGATATAAGTCTGCGCCGACGGTTTCGCCGCCGCATTGTTCGTCTGGAATATCAGGTTCGCCAGCCACCCCGCCGTCTTCCTGTAACCGCCCGTAACCGCCGCCTTCAGCATCGCCTCGGCATACGCAAGGTGCCCCGGGTCCTTCGCAAACAAGTATTCCGCATTCAGCATCTGCTCAACCGGCGTCTTGCCCCGCGAATGCTTCATCTTCTCCATCATCGAGGGTTTCTTTCCGCCTTTTCCCTGCCGCTGAAGCGCCATCTCACACAGAGGCAAATGACCCTCCTCGAGCGCATCCGGGGCGTGCCGCAACCCATCTATGTACATCTGGATCGCATAGTCGAAGTTCCCCGTCTCGGCGACCTGACGGGCCCTGTCAAAGAACGCCTTTGCCTTAGCTAATGCCTGACCGTCTGCTTCTTCCGGCATACTTCCCCAACCGAATCCTTTGTCCAATACATTCGTCCAATACCCTAATAGTAGTGCACGGGCGAAATTTGTCAACAAAATATAAGGGCTTACACAAAAAGCCCCGCACGTCGCTATTCTATGCGTTTTTTTGCCTTTGTCGGTTTTTTACCCCCGCCCCGCCCTGAGCACGCCCGAACGGCCCCCTGTGGCACGGGCATTCTGCCCGTGTCTTGTGTAGCACGGGCTTCCAGCCCGTGAAATCGACCTTCTCAAACATCCCCCCCATCGTCCCCTGATGAGCCCGCGGACCTGCGCCTGGCGTCATTCCGACCGAGCGCAGCGAGCGGAGAAATCTATTCAAACTCGTCACTGGGAGGCCCCCAGGGCCGTGGCAATCTCTCGTCCGGTAAGTAGAGTACCCTGTTTCTGCGTTTGAAATTGGCTTTGATTTGGCCTTGACTTGGCTTTGATCCTTTGAAATTGGGTTTGATTGGCTTTGTTTTTTTGGACTCCGAAGGCCGATATATTTTCATAATCCCTGTTATCACAGAAGTTTAAGTTCATTTTGGTCTGCTGCAAATTGGCTTTGTTTTGCATAATTGACTCACGGCCACAAAGCCACTAAGGCACAAAGGGACCGCTTTCATTCTTTAGACACTGATTGACACGGATGAACACTGTTTTTCACGGTTCTGCATAATGACAAATTGTGCTATGTTCTTATCGAAACAAGACTCATACGGGCCTTCGTCTTAAAAACGGTCAGGTTGCGTACCATTTACTATTCTGATTCTGTTAGTTTGATATGTATTATACCCCGTCGGAGGTTGGCCGTCAAGGAAAATCCGCAATAACCGCAGAGGCCGAGGTTGACACGAAGGGAACCACGGATGACGCGGATTCTCGCTGATTATTAACCACCAATTGACACGAACTGGCACGAAGGCACAGAGAAGGAAAAGGATATCGGCGTATCAGGAGAGCAGGAGGTTGGGATCGGGGGGCCAGGAGATCAGGAAGTAGGGATTGACACTGCTGGATATGGCCAAAGAACGCGAATCGCGGGCTTCGGCCACGCGGGCCAAGAAGTGGTGCGAAGTATCGCACCCTACACGACTATCGGAAAGGATTGGCCTTTGCCCAGGTGACTACTGCTCTCTCGAGCGGATCCAGTCGTCTGTCTATGGAATGATACCAGTGCTTTGACTCGTCCCCAGGTAAACAACTTGCCGCGGCGAGAAATGCTCGGCGCTCCCACGGTTCCAACTGAAAGACGTCTCGTTTTCTGGTCCTAAACCAATGATCTTTGCCAGCACGCCCAAGTGCCAGAATGAGCTCTCGTCTTGACAATGGATCTGTGTTGGTATTATAGAGGGCGGCAAATGCGTCCTGGTTGTCCCATTCCTCCCCTTGCGTAAACGTGTTCAGAATCCAGCACTTATGGTACTCGAGGTGGCCAACAATAGACTGCTGGATCAGCCCGATAAGGTACTTGCCAAGCTTTCTTCGGTACTTCGCATCGACTCTCCGAATTGACGTAACGTAGGATAGAACATCTTTGAACACTGGGTATAAAACTTCTAGGTTTTCCAGAACAGGACCCACACAATTAGCGTCATTGATTTGAGCCAGTCGTCGCAGAACAAATCTTGTTATGTTAAGGTCCAGACCAGCCCCCAGTTCAATCTGTTCGTCGAGAATCCCGCCAAGATTCAGTGAGTCAATCTCTTCTTGTACTTCCTTGTCGAGGTCGTCATAGTCGATTTCCTCGTACCAATCCTCAATACCAATGTCTTCCAGTATCTGCTTGAATCTCTGGGTTAACGATTTCCGTTCCCTGCTTGATCCCGTTTCAAGGTACTTCTCTTGGAAGTCATGCACCGGCAGTATGACCGTTTTGTGTTGCTGCAGCGTAAGCCCATGATTCTCAAAAAGGACATTGGCGAGAAAAGCAAGGCTCTCGTGTGCGTCGCGGGGGTCCTTACAGAAAATGCGAAAGTCATCAGAGAATCGACAGTATGTCTTTTGTTCACTTAGAAGGGCTTTATCGATATCAGAGATGACAAGTTCCGCAAGCAATCTGGAAGCTGCTTGTCCCACGGGTATCCCATGGGACACAGTGAAGTTCCATTGGCTGAGGAGCTTTTTGATGGTTGTGGCGTGAGCCTTCGAAGACGTGCATGCATATAGAGCGTTCTCAAGGGGGTGTGAATAAATCCTCGGAAAGAAATCAGCAATGTCTGCAACGACGATCCAAGAGTAATCGCCGGCGTTCGACAGTTGTTTGCATCGGTTTATGAAGGAGTCATACCCATATTGCCGGTCGAAGAACCATCCATTGCTGTCCGGATTGAATCGATAGCTGTGGACAATGTGCCTCTTTGCAGGTACGCGCTGCGCCTCGATCTCGACCCCTATGTCATAAACGAGAGCCGTGTAAATAAGGGTGTCAAGCGGATCCAGTTGGGTCGATATGCGAAACCCAAAACGGTGTTTTGGCGACAAACACTGCCGGTATATGCGCGCGTCGTATTGGTGTACGTCCTGCTTTGAAAGGAAATCTCGAAGCCAAGTATCCCAACAATGACGTATCGCCTCAAACTCGAACGGCACAGGGAAAATGTCGGTATCACCATAGTTCTCGACGTGCTTGAGAGCCCACTCCAAAGAGTCAGGTGAAATGTATAGCGACATCATCCATCTCCGTTGTTACATACAGCCCTTTATTTGATCTATGCTGCCAATTTCTCCGCATCTTTGACTCGAATCTCGCCAGAAAGTAGCTTCGCCGCAAAAACCGTAGTCATTCGAGCGTCCCCAGCAGTTTTTCCAGTCGCTCGCGCTTAAAATACCTGAACTCGTCGCGTTGTTTCATGTTCTTGCCCGCCGTATTGCATTTGGGCAAGTCGCCGTACTTGTGGCGGAAGACCAGCAAGAGTGCCCGCTCCAGCTTTTCCCACGTTTTCAGAGGCGGTCGCGGTGGGCAGGTCACGATGCGAACCGTAAACTCCCGGACGCCGCGGAGCCCCAGAACGGCCTGTGCCCGTGCGGCAACGCTCTGAGCAATCCTCGCCATCCCCTTCTTGGTGGTTCCAATGTAGGCGACCTTCGACTTTCCCCAAGGGTACTTCAATGCCCTTTTTGACACGATGACGTAAACCAGCTTCTTCCTTCCGATGGATACACGCGTGACTTGCATCGCATGTCTCGGTTTCAGACTTACGGTCAATCGCTTTGCCATCAGGTACTCTCGCCTACAAACATTTCCGCACCTTGCCCACAAACAAGCCTCATGTATAGGATAGCGCCGATTCCGTGCCCCCGGCTTTCCTTCACAGTCAAACAGAAAACTTGCCCACTGCTGGTCTATATGCCGCTAGATTACCACACATTCTCAATCCAGTCAAGGTGAAAAATCGCGCATTGGTGAGCTGTTAGTGGGCCCCCGTGGGGGTCTCCGCTACGCTTCGAGAGCGGTTAAATGGTGAATTCCCGTGGCCGCCCGTATCTCTTCTGTCGTCCATCCTCTGTCGTCTGTCGTCCGTCTTCTATCGTCCGTATTCTGCCCTCTGTCCACTGTCGTCCGTCGTGGTTCGTCGTTCGTCCCGCTCCACTCACCAATTAACCTCTCGCCAACCATCTTCGTACCTTCGTGGCTGTCCTAATCCGTGCGCATCTGCGAAATCCGTGGTTGATTCTCTCTGAGTTCTCGGGGTTTACCCGCCGCTCCATCTATTCTTGCCCTACTTAACCGGCCGGCACAGCAAACCACCGTTGGCCGACAGCCATTCATTGGCATCCCGAACCTGTCAGTTTGGCGTATGGCCCTTGTTCTCAGTGCCATTTCTGACATTCTGGCCCGCCGTCAGCGCCGCTCGGCCCTATCCAAATCCCAATTTTTCCGTCCCATAACGGCTTATAGTAAAACAACTTACGATACTCCACATAGAATCGCCCCCGCCCCATCAGGCTGCCTGGTACATCCTTTGCTCATTACTTTCTGAATTGTGGCTATTTAACGAATGAACCGTACACAAGGCAGATAAAATGCAGACTATTCAAGGAGGCAAGCAATTATGGCAGTCAAACAATTGGCATTTGAAGCTGACGCACGGGCCAGCCTGCTGGCAGGCGTCGAAAAGCTCGCCGCAGCCGTAAAACCTACCCTTGGCCCACGCGGCCGAAATGCAATCCTCGACAAAAGCTGGGGCGGCCCGACTGTTACCAAGGATGGCGTTACGGTGGCCGAGGAGGTCGATCTTCTCGACAAGAACGAGAATCTCGGCGCCAAACTGGTCAGAGAGGCCGCCAGCAAGACCTCTAAGATCGCCGGGGACGGGACAACCACCGCCACGGTGCTTACCGAAGCGCTATTCAAGGAGGCCTACAAGAATCTCGCGGCCGGCGCCGACGCGATGGCCCTCAACCGCGGTATGCAGCAGGCTGCAAAGGCCGTAGTTGACTGGCTGGCGAGTCTGGCAAAGCCCGTAGATATCACCAAGACCACGGACATTGTCAATATCGCCTCGGTCTCCGCCAATAACGACGAGGAGATCGGCAAGATTATGTCCGAGGCGTTTCAGCGCGTCGGCAAGGACGGCGTTATCACCGTCGAGGAGGGTAAGAGCTTCGATACGACCGTCGAGTTCGTCGAGGGCATGCAGTTCGACCGCGGGTACCTTTCGCCGCATTTCGCAACCGACCAGGACAATATGACATGCGTGCTGAACAAGCCCTTTGTGCTCGTTTATGAGGAAAAGATCAGCAACGTGGCCAAGCTCATCCCGCTGCTCGAAAAGGTCGCAAAGGCCAGGAGGTCTTTGCTGATTATCGCAGAAGACATCGATAGCGAGCCGCTGGCGACGCTTGTAGTGAACAAGCTCAAGGGCGTTCTCCAGGTTGCAGCGGTCAAGGCGCCTGGGTACGGCGACCGCAGAAAGGCTATGCTGCAGGATATCGCCGTGCTGACCGGGGCCGAGCCGATTTTCAAGGACCTCGGAATCGAGATGGAGAACATCGGCATCAAGCAGCTCGGACAGGCCAAGAAGGTAACTATCGACAATGACAATACAATCATCGTCGAGGGCGCCGGAAGCCAGGAAGCCATCAACGGGCGAATCGGCCAGATAAAGGAGGAAATCGAGGCCACCACCAGCGATTACGACCGCGAGAAATTGCAGGAGCGACTTGCAAAGCTGACCGGCGGCGTGGCTCAAATCAACGTCGGGGCCGCAACTGAGCCGGAAATGAAGGAGAGAAAGGCCCGTATCGAAGACGCACTGCACGCCACCAGGGCCGCAATCGAAGAAGGCATCGTGCCCGGCGGAGGCGTCGCCTTAATCCGTTGTATCGAGGCGGTCGGGAAGCTGAAACTCGAGGGCGATGAGAAAACCGGTGCAGATATCCTTGTCAAGGCGCTTCGCATGCCCTGCTACTACATCGCTTACAACGCGGGGGCAACTGCGAACCTTGTGGTGAACAAGGTATCGCAAGGCAAGGGCGGCTTCGGCTATAACGCTAATACCGACAAATACGAGGACCTGTTCGAGGCAGGCGTCATCGACCCGGCGAAGGTCACGAGGATCGCCCTGCAGAACGCCGTGAGCATTGCGGGTCTGCTTCTGACAACAGACTGCTTAGTCACCGAGAAACCTAAGGAAAAGGGTGATATGCACACGGGCGGTCCGGGCGGAATGGATCCGGGCATGGGCGGCATGGGCGGCATGGGCGATATGGACATGTAATAGCCGCGCACGCAAAACGCGAGTGTTGTTTCGCCAAATGGATGGTCAGTGAGAACAAAGATGTATAAGGGAAGAATAGTGTTGCGTGCCTATTTGGGGCTGCGGACGTACGTAGCTTTGGTTTTGTTTGCGGCGGCGCTGGCGTTCGTTCTGTTTTCGCTGGGCTGCCGAACCACTGATGCCGGATCGGCCGGGCCGGTGCGCCAGGAGTCAAAAGCAGAGATGACCAGGGACGAACGAATGGAATGGTGGCACGAGGCGCGATTCGGGATGTTCATTCACTGGGGCCTGTACGCGGTGCCGGCGGGCGAGTGGAAGGGCAAGAAGATCGACGGTATCGGCGAGTGGATTATGAACAGCGCGCAGATCCCGGTCGAGGAGTACGAACGGCTCGCCGGGCAGTTTAATCCCGTCAAATTCAACGCGGACGAATGGGCGAGCATCGCAAAGAACGCAGGGATGAAGTATATCGTCATCACATCCAAGCATCACGACGGCTTCTGCCTGTGGGACTCGAAGGTCTCCGAATACGACATTATGGACGCCTCGCCGTTCAAACGCGACATACTCAGGGAGCTTTCTGCGGCGTGCAGGAAACAGGGTATCCGCCTTTGCTTCTATCACTCGATAATGGACTGGCACCACCCGGACGCCCAGGCGCCTTTCTACCCGAACTACAACGACGGCGGCAAATCGAATCCGAACTTCGGGCGATACGCCGAAACGTATATGAAGCCTCAGCTCAAGGAGCTGATAACGAATTACGGGCCTCTTGGCGTGCTTTGGTTCGACGGCGAGTGGATAAAGGACTGGACCGAACCGCAGGGCAAGGCCCTTTACGACTATGTGCAGAGTTTGCAGCCGGACATTATCATCAACAACCGCGTGGGCAAAGGCCGTAAAGGGATGGAAGGCCTCAATAAGGGCGACCAGAATTATGCCGGCGACTTCGGCACGCCAGAGCAGCAGATACCTGCGAAGGGTCTGCCGGGCGTGGACTGGGAAACCTGCATGACGATGAACGACACCTGGGGCTATAAGTCCGACGACAACAACTGGAAATCGCCCGACGACCTGATCCGTAAACTGGCGGACATCGCGAGCAAGGGCGGCAACTTCCTGCTGAACGTCGGCCCGACGGCTGAGGGTCTAATTCCTGCGCCCAGCGTTGAACGCCTGGCGGCAATCGGCGCGTGGATGAAGGTGAACAGTGAGAGCATTTATGGCACAACGGCCAGTCCCCTCGGCCAGGTCCCGTGGGGACGGTGCACGGCCAGCGGCGAGAAGCTGTATCTTCACATATTTGACTGGCCAAAGGATGGGAAGCTCGAAGTCCAGGGGCTGCGAAACAAGGTGAAGAAGGTTTATCTGCTGGCGGACGACAAGCGCGGGGCGTTAGCCGTCAGCCGGCAGGATGAGGACAACCTTGTCGTCGGTGTGCCGAGCGGGGCTGTCGATCCGGTCAATACCGTTGTGGTGCTTGAAATCGTGGGCAAGCCTGATGTTGCGATTCGCTCTGCAAGCACGGCCAAAGACGGGTCAGTGGAGCTCAAGGCGGTGGATGCTACCGTTCACGGCGAAACAGCGAAGTATGAGTCCGGGGACGGCAAGGACAACATCGGCTTCTGGACGGACCCTGATGATTACGTAAGCTGGGATTTTGCGATAGCCAAGCCGGGGACGTATGACGTGGAGATCACGTTGGCGTGCGACCAGGACACCGGCGGGAGCGAATACGCGGTGTCGGTGGGCGGTCAGGAGCTTGCGGGGAAGGTCAAAGAGACCGGTAGCTGGACGGATTTCGTCACCGAGAAACTTGGCTCAGTGCAGATGGGCGAGGCCGGCAAGCACACGCTGACGGTCAAGCCCAAGACAAAGCCTGGCCTTGCGGTGATGAATCTCAAGTCGATAAGACTTGTCCCGACAAAACAATAATAAACCATATCGCTGGTTCGGAATGTGTTTATGAACTCGAAGGTCAAGAAAACATCTACAAGGAAAGATAATAAGGAGCGAGCTATGAAACTTGTACCCCTGGATGACAGAATTGTAATAAAGCAGTCGGAAGCCGAGGAGAAGACATCGGGTGGGATTATCCTGCCGGACACGGCGAAGGAAAAGCCGCAAATCGGCAAGGTTGTCGCCGTCGGTCCGGGCAAGCTGCTCGATGACGGCAAACGAGGAAAGATGTCGGTAAAGAAGGGCGACCAGGTAATCTACGCCAAGTATATCGGCAGCGACGTTGAAATCGACAACGAGAAATACGTGATTCTGCGGGAAAGCGACGTTCTGGGAATTGTCGAGAAATAATATCGCCACGAAGACACAAAGGCACAAAGAAAAAAACGAGAAGATTAAAGTTGCATAATACGAGGTGATAAGAAATGGCAAAGCAATTGATGTTTAACGATACGGCGAGAGCGCAGCTCAAAGAGGGCCTGTCGCAGCTGGCGCGGGCGGTCAAAGCAACTCTCGGCCCGACGGGCAGGAACGTTATTCTTCAAAAGAGCTGGGGCTCTCCGAAGGTTACTAAGGACGGCGTCTCGGTGAGCAAGGAGATTGAGCTTCCCGATCCGTTCAAGAATATGGGCGCAAAGATGGTGAACCAGGCGGCAAGCAAGACGTCGGACGTTGTGGGCGACGGGACGACTACCGCGACGGTGCTTGCAGAGGCGATTTATGCGGAGGGGCTAAGGCACGTAACGGCCGGCGTCAATCCGATGGCCATTCAGCGGGGAATCAACAAGGCCGCCCAGGCTGCCGCAGAATTCATCAAGTCGGCAAGCGTGCCCGTTAAGGGGCACGACGACATTGCAAAGGTGGCCACCATCAGCGCAAACAACGACCCGAAGGTGGGCCAGATTCTGGCCGATGCGTTCGACAAGGTCGGCACCGAGGGCGTCATCGAGATCGAAGAAGGCAAGGCAATGGAGAACGAGCTGAGCCACGTCGAGGGTATGCAGTTTGAGAAGGGTTACATATCGCCCTACTTCATGACCGACCCCAATACGCTGGAATCTGTTCTTGAAGACGCCTATATTCTCCTGCACGAGAAGAAGATATCCAATGTCCGTGAGCTTATCCCGCTGCTGGAGAAGATCGCGCAGGTCGGCAGGCCGCTTTTGATTGTGGCTGAAGACGTCGAGGGCGAGGCGCTTGCGGCGCTGGTGATCAACCGGCTGCAGGGCATATTGAAGACCTGTGCGGTCAAGGCTCCGGGCTTCGGCGACCGTCGCAAGGCGATGCTTGGCGACCTGGGGATCGCGACCGGCGGACAGGTGATAACCGAGGACCTGGGTCTGAAGCTCGAGAGCATCGAGCTTTCTCAATTGGGCCAGGCCAAGAAGATCGTCGTCGATAAGGATAAAACGACGATAATCGAAGGGGCGGGCGCAAAGAAAGACGTCGCGGCTCGCTGCGATCAAATCCGCGCCCAAATCGAGAAGACCACGAGCGACTACGACCGTGAAAAGCTGCAGGAGCGTCTGGCTAAAATGACGGGCGGCGTTGCGGTCATCAAGGCCGGCGCCGCAACGGAAACCGAAATGAAGGAGCGCAAGGACCTGCTCGACGATGCCCTTCACGCCACCAGAGCGGCGGCGGAAGAAGGCGTTGTTCCAGGCGGCGGAGTCATTTTCCTGCGCGCGATAGCCGAAGTTGAAAAGGCCAGAGCAAAGGCCAGGGGCGACGACAAGGTCGGTTTCGACATAGTGGCAAGAGCGCTCAAGGCGCCGACGATGCAAATCGCAGACAACTCCGGGGAGCCGGGGGATGTGATTGTCGCTGAGCTTCTTGAGAAGCTGGCGAAGAACAAGAATATCGGCTACGATGCCAATACGGGCGAGTTCGTCGATATGCTCAAGGCCGGCATCATCGATCCGGCCAAGGTTGCCAGAACCGCGCTGGAGATGGCTGCCTCCGTCGCCGGGCTGATGCTGACGACAAACGTGCTGATAACAGAGTTAAAGGATAAGGACAAGGACGAAGAGCCAATAGCCGGATCCGTAAGGTAGGCACAGCGTGCATATCGTGTATTGCACAGAAGGCAGAAACACGAGGCACGAAACTCGAAATCCGAAACAAATTCGAATTACCAAAACTCAAATGACTTAATTGGGTTTTGAATATCTGAGATTTGGATTTCAGTGTTGTTTCGAGTTTCGAGTTTTGATATTCGAATTTCGGATTTTCCAGTACGATGGCTAAGCGGGACTACTATGAAGTTTTGGGCGTCGGGAAGAACGCCTCGGCTGATGAAATCAAGCGCGCATACAGACGTATGGCGATGAAGTATCACCCGGACAAGAACCCGGATAATAAGGAGGCCGAGGCGAAGTTCAAGGAGTGCGCCGAGGCCTACGAGGTGCTTAGCGACGCCGAGAAGCGCAAGCGTTACGAGCAGTTCGGGCACGAGGGCCTGCGCGGCGCCGGCATGCACGACTTCTCACGGATGAACGTGGAAGATATCTTCAGCATGTTCGGCCTGGACGATTTCTTCGGCGGCATATTCGGCGGGGGTCGAAGGGGCAGGTCGGGCCAGCGGGCCGGCCCGTCGCGCGGTTACGACCTGGAGACGACGGTTGAGCTTACCCTCAATGACGTTGCCAGGGGCGCCGAAAAGACGATTGAGTTCACTCGCCAGGACCTGTGCCCGGAGTGCAGCGGCAGCGGCAGTGCGAAAGGGACAAAGCCCGGCCGCTGCCCGATGTGCGGCGGGAGCGGGCAGGTGGCGAGAGGCGGCGGTTTCTTCCAGATGGTCTCGACGTGCCAGCAGTGTCGGGGCAGCGGCCAGATCATTACTGATCCATGCAAGAAGTGCAGGGGCGCAGGACACGTGCCCAAAAAGAGGACGGTCAACATCAAGATTCCGCCTGGCGTCCACGAGGGTCAGGGTATCAGGGTCGGCGGCGAGGGCGAGCCGGGGCGAGGCGGCGGGCCGAGAGGCGATTTGTACTGCTACGTGAGAGTCAAACCGCACGAATTCTTGGAGCGTGACGGGAACAACCTGGTTGCTATCGTTCCTATCAGCTTTACTCAGGCCGCGTTGGGCGCGACTATCGACGTGCCGAGCCTTGACGGCACGCAAAAGCTAAAAGTCCCGGCGGGAACGCAATACGGAAGCGTCTTTCGGATAAAGGGCCAGGGCCTGCCGAGCATGCGCAGCGGCCGAGCAGGCGACCAGCTCGTCCAAATCCTTGTCGAGACTCCCACAAGGCTCAACACAGCACAGGAAGAGCTGCTCAGGCAGTTCGCCAAGACCGAGAACAAGCACGTTTCTCCGAAAGCAACGACGTTCTTCGAAAAACTCAAAAAGCATTTCGGTAACATCTGATGAAACCCAGTAGAAAAGAACATAAAGAATCCAAAGCGAAAGAGGCGGAAATACAAGAGCTGCGAGAGAAGATGGCCGACCTGGAGAAAGAGAAGGACGAGCTTCTCGGAAAGCTGCAGCGGGTCAGCGCCGACTACGCGAACTATCAGAAGCGCGTCCCCAGGCAGATTGCCGACAGCATCGGGTACGAGAAGGAAAGGATATTCAGGTCGCTTCTTCCGGCGCTGGATAATTTCGAGCGCACGCTGCAAAACGCGCGCTCGGCCGAGAACGTCGCTACGCTCGTCGAGGGCGTCCGTATCATTTACGAGCAGATGCTCGATATTCTAAAATCGCATGACGTCGCACAAACAAATGCGCTGGGAGAGATTTTCGATCCATCGCGGCACGAGGCAGTAATGCAGAAGAGTGAGCCGGAACAGGAAGAGAACGTTGTGCTTGAAGAGCTGCAAAAAGGCTATGCGCTGAACGGCAGGGTAATCAGGCCGAGCAAGGTGATTGTCAATATGCCGATCACGAGAGAGGCTCCGCAGCAGGGGCCGGGCGCGCCACAAGAGCAAAAGGACAATGAATTCGAGACGACCGACACGGAGTAATCGCTATGCCGACTTATGAATATATTTGTGAAGGCTGCGGATGTGAATTCGAGCGGTTCGAGAGTATAACGGCCAGGCCGCTGCGAAGCTGTCCCAAGTGCGGCAAGAAGAAGGTCAAACGGCTCATCGGCACCGGGGCGGGGATAATCTTCAAAGGTTCGGGGTTCTACCAGACCGATTACAGAAGCGAGAGCTACAAAAAGGCGGCTGAAAGCGAAACCGCCGGGGCTACGGGGGTCAAGAAAAGCAGCGACAAAGACACCACCAAAAAGGACTCAAAAACCGAAGGCAAGGAGTCAAAGCCGCAGGTACAGGCCGAACCCACTGCAAAGGCCAAAAAGAAAACCGCGTAGTCAAGCCGTGAGTCTCTTCAGTTTGACTGCGGAACTTATCAGCGCGACTACGAACCCAATAATGCAAAGTGTTAATTCGGGGTAGATGCGGCTATAGGCGCGCGTGATCGTGCTGATTACAAGCGCCAATCCTAAGGAGGTCAGGAATATCTGCAGCATCGAGATTTTATAAAGGAAGTTGCTCGGTGTCACAAAAACCGATACCGCGGAGAGCACGCCAATGAAGAGAACGATCCAGTCGCTGTAACCGGTTCGGTATTCCATTAAGACCTGCGTGACAATCACCATTGCGAGGCCGACGAGCATAGCTATGTCGAATCGGGAGAAGGTGTCTTGTGCTCTAAGTGCGTTTGAGCGGCCCATTGCATCGAGCAGTTCGGCGCCCTCCTCGCTGCGGATCTTGCCGTCCTCGACCATTTTGAGGATTCTGCTTCGCTCGGCTGTATTGACATGGGCCTGTTCGGTGCCGGTGGCGAGGAGCCAGCGGAAGAATTTGACGGCCAGGATTAGGGCGCCTAAGCCAGCCACCAGTATGATTACCCAAACTGCGATGTTCATATTATTTTCTCCTTATTTGCGGGTTTTCAGAATGAATGTTGCTTCGTTTACGGCCATCTCGCTTTACTCCCAATGAATTCTATCAATTGAACCGCAGCAGACCGCGTAGTCAGGCGGCGAGGCTTTTGAGCTTTACAGCGGAGCCGACAAGCTCGACTATGAACCCGGCCAGGCAGAATACCAGCCCGACTCCGAGGTAGCCTCCCACCCGCACCAGGACACTTATGACCAGAACGCCTCCTACAAGTGTCAGGAAAACCTGCAGCATCGAGATCTTGTAGAGCAGGTCTTTTGGCGTGACGAAAATGGGTATGGCCGAGACTACCGCAATAACCAGCACGGCCCAGCCGATGGCGCCGACGTGGTAGCCGGCTTGGTAGGCCGAGTTGCGAGTGAATGTTCCGGACGCGCCCAGCCCGGGCAAAGTGATATACGCCCACGGGAGAAAGAAGCCTAAGATAACGAGGGCCACGCCGCAGAGCATCGCAAAATCGAGCCGTGAAAATGCGCCCTGGCCGCGAAGCGCGTTTGACCGGCCCATTGCATCAAGCAGCTCGGCGCCCTCCTCGCTGCTCATCCTGCCGTCCGCGACCATTTTGAGAATTCTGCTTCTCTCGGCGGTATTCACCGTTGCGCTGTCGCTTGCCACAAGCAGCCAGCGAAGGAACTGAACAACCAAGATGATGGCACAGACCACGACGGGCAGAAGGAACAACTTGCCTATTGCGAGCGGCGCGGCTATCACGTTGCCCCGTGATCCGGCCTGAACGCCAGGGGCCGACAACATTCTAATCCCGAAAATTGCCGGTATGGTCGTCACGATCACGGAAGCCGCAATTGCTGTCAGCCACGATGCTTTGGCTGAGAATCTCAGCAGCAACAGTACAACAGTGAAACAAACCAGTGGGATGAGGATGGCAAACAGAATCGATGGTATAGTGTACTCTACGGCTGGTGACATTGTATTCTCCTTATTTGCGGGTTTTCAGAATGAATGTTGCTTCCTTTACGCTCATCTCGCCCTTTTCGATGGAGTCGAGGATTTCTCTTCTGGTGAGCGGCTTTTCCGGGCCGGTGGAGCTTAGGGCTTTGTTTATGCTGTCGAGCATTTTGTTGATTGTCGGGTAGGATATGCCAAGCTCCTTTTCGACCTGGGATATATTGCCGCGGTGCCGCAGGAAAACGGTGATGAACTTTTGATACTCGACGGGCAGGACGCCCAGGCCCGCCGTCGCAAACGAGCCTTTGATTTCGCTGCCGCAGGCGGTGCACTTTATCTGCGTCACTTCAATCGCCTCGCCGCAGAGCGGGCAGCCGGCAGGCAGACTCAATTGTTTGTTTATCTCAGCCATTGGTCTCCAATTTCAATCATAAGAGCAATTCTACTTAATATACTCAATCTATCAATTAAATCTTTCAATTATTTGCCAAGAAAATGAAAAAATTTTCAATTCGCGCAGCGCGGAGGGTCCGATATCTGCTCAAAAATGGGGTTAAGTGTTTGTGAGAGAAGGGGTTAATGTGGTAACATGGAGATTTGCTGATTTTGACGGTTTTGCGCGTTTTTTGAAGCGTTTTGGTGACTTTTTGACAAAAACGGAGTGGAGATTGGCCGAAATTGGTGGTTTTTGGGTACTTTTTGAGTACCCTCATTTCCAGGCCAAAAAAGGGGTCGAAAAGTCAAGGGGAAAAATCTGAAGATTTTCAAAGAAATTAGCGACACACGCCACGAGGGAAAGCCCCGCCAATTAACACGAAGGAGAATTGGACACGGATTAACGCAGATTGACACGGCGACTATGCGCTCGAGGCGTTTCTTCTTGGCGCTTGGCTGACTAAGCTGTATATTACAGTTGAGGTTCTGTTTGGCGAGTTTATGGACGAGCAGAAATAGTCCGTTCCCCGCCAGAGGCATGCGGGGACAAGGTTTTGCGTTTTATACAGTACGCCAGACAGCCTCAGGTACGCCGAGTAAACTCCGCCGGGTAAACCAACCAAAAGAACGGTGGGTAAAAGGCGTATAGAACTGGATAATTATTGTTAGGCGCATTCAATAATCGCCGTAGTGGAGAAATAAAATGCTTCTTATATCAGCTAAAGTAGGACCATTCAAGTCAATCAATGTGCCTCAGGACGTAATGATTGACGGCGCAGTCACAGTACTTGTCGGAATGAATGAGGCCGGTAAAACCGTTTTTCTCCAGTCCTTGGAGAAATCTAATGATGCGCTCGGGCTCGCCAGCTTCAATCTGGTCGACGACTATCCAAGAAAGGACCTTGTGGCCTACCAGAAACAGCACAAGATAAAGCCCGCAGAGGTTACTGTGCTGACCTACAGTCTCAATGGCGAAGAGATTGCCAAGCTAAACGATGAGCTTCACACGGAGCTGAAACCCGATTTCCAATTCTCTGTTACACACAGTTACGACAACAGCATCAGTATCGATATCAAGGTCGATGAGAAGCCGGTCCTCGTCTCACTATTCGCCGAATCGACCCTAAGCTCCGACGCTCAGACGGCAATCAAAAAGGCAACCTCTCTTCGCGCCATTCCGGGGCTCTTAAAGGACATCAGCCTTACAGAGGGGGATAAGACCTTTAACACAGCAATTGAAGCGCGTGTCGCGAAGACAAAGTGGGAGTCAGTCGTTGGATGGGAGACAGGGGAGTGGCTCAAGTCGAGAATTCCAAAGTTCCTCTACTTCAGCGATTACGACCTGCTGCCGAGCAAGATGAACCTCACAGACTTGGCTCAGCGCGTCGAACAGGCCAAGAATAATCCAAAGCACCTTGAGCCAAAACACCGTGCCGTACTCGCACTTCTCCGGATGGCTGATATTGCGATCAGTGATTTCACAAAGCCCGGAGGCTATGAACAGCTTAAAGCAAAAATCGAAGCGGTCTCGATCAGTCTTACTGACCAGATCATGGAGTTTTGGAAACAGAATGAAGAATTGGAGGTTGAGGTTGATATTAAACCCGACCTCGATGACGTGGCCCCTTACAACAATGGACCGAATCTCTACCTCCGCATTAAGAACCGCCGACATCGCGTCAGCACGCCATTCCAGCAACGGAGCCGTGGGTTCATCTGGTTCTTCAGTTTTCTTGTCTGGTTCGACAGTGTGCAATGTCAGGTTGATACACCAGGTAAGATAGAGCAAAGGAACCTCATTCTGCTACTCGATGAGCCGGGGCTAGCCCTTCACGCGATGGCACAGGCAGACTTCCTGCGGTACATAAACGAGCTCGCGACCAAGCATCAGGTTCTTTACACGACCCACTCACCTTTCATGGTCCATTCTGATCGGTTGAACCAAGTGCGGGTGCTCGAGGACCAGAAGACGATTGGCACGATCATTTCAGATAATATCTCTGGGTCAGATCCTCGCACCATTTTTCCTCTGCAGGCGGCTCTTGGCTGGACCATTGCACAGAACTTATTCATTTCTGAACGCAATCTCTTGGTCGAGGGGCCTTCCGACCTCATATACCTTAAGGCTGTTTCCGCATTGCTCGAGACGCACGGACGAACTGGCCTGCGTGATGACGTAACGATCGTTCCAGTAGGAGGTCTCGATAAGGTCGTCACGTTTATTGCCCTACTTGGAGCAAACGGCCTGAAGCTTGCGGTACTTCATGATTATCGCGGCGCGCCTGAACAAAAGTTGATGGACCTCGTGAAGCAAAAGATGATTTCGCCCAAAGCGTTACTAAATGCTTCACAGTTCCGAGACCTCAAGAACATCGGCAAAAGCGGACAATCTACTGACACCGAGGATCTCTTCGAGTCTCCCTTGTACCTGAAGCACTTCAATGGGGCATTCGCCAAACCGCTCAATGGGATTGTTATTCGCGAGACGGACCTTCCACCGGGCGAGCGCATTATTGACCGCCTTGAGCGACATATCGCCGCAAAAAGTATCCAAATCCGGCCTAGTGGCGGATTTAATCACTATAGAGTAGCTTCATATTTCATATGCAATCCACCCACCTCTCTGGATAATGACACACTGAAACGATTCGAAGCACTCTTCAATACTGTCAATAGCCTTTTCTAGCGATGATGATAAAGCGGTTAAAACGGCGACGCTAAGCTTTTTATTTCAAGTGAAATCTGAGCAAGAAGCCCTCGACGAACCGATAGGCGAGCACTTCGCGGGCTTAAAACGCGATTTTTAAGTCAAAACAGCCATTTGCATATTTACAACAAGGCATCGTAAGCGTGATATGCGACGGATGAAGCCCACAGGATGGCTTGCGCCCCGTTCTTGCGGATTTTCCTTGACGGGCACGCCCCGGCGGAGTATAATATATATCAAACTAACAGAATCGCATAGACAAAAGAACAGAAAACAAAACATGCCCGACACAAAAATCAAACCCCAGCACCACCCAGCCGGAAGGTCCTTCAGATTCCCCCTATCAGTCCGTCTCTTTGTGTCTTTGTGTCTTAGTGGCCAAGACCCGCGCTCTACATTTGTAGAGACCCCTCTACAAATCGCCCTGTTTTCTGCAAAACAAAGCCAATTTCAAAATGGGCAATATGAACATAAGTACAGCAAAAATAAAGGCTTATGCCAAAGAACAACGAACAATGAGCACCAAACGCTACCCAAAACAAACCCAATCGAACCCAATTTCTAGGGCACGAGCAGCTCGCCCAGCTTCCCAACCGACAGATTGCCACCCATTCGACTGCGCTGCGGGGGCCGTAAACGACAACCAGATCCTTCGTCCCCAGAAGACTCAGGATGACCCGCTAAACGACTGCGGGTCACTTTATCAGCTTTGCGATTTGCTTGAATTTGGGGTGGTCGGCGGTTTTTAGGAGCTCAAAGAGGGTCATCTCCGCGGAGGAGATATTTGCGCCTTTGGCGGCCAATCTTTGAAGGGCGATTTGCTTGTTGGCAAGTGTGCGGGAAGAGACGGCGTCGGCTATCACATCGACGCCGTAGCCTTTTGCGAGCAAATCCGCCGCCGTCTGATAAATGCAGACGTGGGTTTCTATGCCGCAAAGGATGATGTGTCGGCGGGAGAGCTTGTCGAGGGCGTCGTTGAAATCCGGGGCGCCGCAGCAGCTAAAACTGGCCTTATTGATAGGCTCGCAGTGGGTCAAGAGTTCGGCTATCTCGGAAATGGTCGGGCCGAGCGATTCCGGGCACTGCTGGCACCAGAGGATTGGGATATCGAGGATTCCGGCGGCTTTGATAAGGATTTGGACGTTCTTGAAGAGAATATCTTTTTCGTGCATCAATTGGGCGAGCTTGCCCTGGACATCAACGACCACCAGGGCAGAGTTTTCTATATCAGGCATTCCGTTGCTCCTTTTTTTCATTTTTGGCTGGCCGGGCCGATATGATAGGCTGCGGGTTAGTCGGTGCGTGTGAGCACAATGACGAGGTTCACATTCGCCTTATCTGCGGCCGATCCTCTTGTCGTCTCCGCCGGCAGGGGGCCGGTCAAACGAGGTTTCGGCACGGGCATCAAGTCGGGGCCTTTGTCGTCGGCAAATACCGCCCTGCTGCGCAGCTGCTCGGCGACGTCGTTAAGGAGGGCAAAATCCTTTGCGAGACGGACGGATTTCTCAAGGGTGTTCTGGGAGGCGATCTGGGTAACTTGTTCGGGGGTGACGGCATCGACCGCCACCGGGGCGCCGAAAACGTCGGTCTCAACAAACAGGGCGGCTGAATCGAGCTTCTCCCAGGTTTTGTCCATTTGGGCGAGGAGCTGATTGAGGCCTTTTCGGCCGCAACTAAGCACATAAGTAGTCCTGTTATCCTCGCGTTGGCGGGAGAGGCAATCCACAAGGCCGTTTTCCTCGATAGCCCTGTTGATAGAACCATCCATCTCAATGTAGGCGGCTGCCTTCAGCTCGAGCCTGCCATTGAAGGGCGCTGCCGCAAGCACAGTGCGAGGCGGCTCCGGCACGGTCAGTCGTGAATCAGCCACAATCGGCCTGTCCGGGGCGGTTTCGGGGGCTACAATCGTATAGATAACCGCGCCCAGGACAGCGACCAGGGCAATCATAGCAGCAGCGGAGAGGAACTTGCGCACGAACAGCTCTCTGGCGCCCGCCCTTTCGCCAACAGCTACCGCCTGCTCTCCGAGGAGGGTCCTTCTGGCCAGCGATGCCCTAATATCATCGAACATTCCAGCCGGGGCCTCGGCCTGCGGCAGAGAGCCTATGAGCATTTTGCACCTCTCCAGCCGGGCGAGGCGCTGCGCGAGCTTCGAGTCGTTTGCGAGCAGCCGCTTGACCTCGGTTTGCTGCCTGGTCGTAAGCTCACCGTCAATGCAGCCATTTAGCAGCTTTTCGATATCTTCGGGACGGGTTCTCATTGCAAAAAGGCCTCCATAATGTCTCTCAGATTGCTCCTGGCTCGGCTCAGCCTGCTTCTGACCGTGCCAAGCTCAATATCCAGCACCCTTGCAATCTGGGCATAATTCATACCTTCGATATCCCTCAATACGACAACCGTCCTTTGAGCGTCATCCAGCTCCATCAGGGCTTTCAGCGCCATTTCACATAATTCCTTGTTCTGAGCGACCGCCGCCGGGTCGGGCGAGCTGTCGTCGCTCAGGAAATCCTTCAACAACTGCTTTTTGTCCTCTTGGCCCTGGTTGGCCTGAGCTTCGAGCGACGTGACGGGCAGTCTGACGTTTCTTCTGCAATAATTCAGCGTCAGATTCACAGCTATCCTGAAGGCCCAGGTGTAAAAGCTGCTTCTGCCCTGAAATCTACTGATGTTTTCTATTACTTTGACAAAGGTCTCCTGTGTAAGTTCCGCAGCGTCGTCGGGGTTTGCACATATTTTGAGAATGACGTTGTAGATGCGATTCTGATACTTGATTATCAGTCGTCCCATCGCATCGTAATCGCCGGAGCGACACTTTTCGACCAAAACACTATCGTCAATGCTGATATTTGCAGTGTCCAAGAGAGATTCTCTTCTGATTTAGACAATATCGGCCTGAAAAATCCCCGCCAGAACGGGGAAATCAGGTCAAATTGCGGGATATAGTGGCAGATTAGGCCGATTACGTCAATCTAAATCAGCTTCGGCAGGCGGATGAGGGGGTATGCTCCGGAAATCTCGCAACCGGCAAAGTTGACAAATCCGTTAGCATAAGGTATTATAGTGATGTATCTGAGGGGCGGCGTGGGCGTCTGTAGCCCATCGGCGCCAAAAAGGCAGGATGATGTCAGAGGACGGGCAGCACGGAGCCAGCACGAGGCGCGACCCGAATGTCCGCAGAAAATTGCTGCAACCGGCGTTTTTTGCGTAACGAACCTCATATTCGTGCGTCTTATTAGTAGTAGCCAAGTTGAGGCATTTGGGCAAATGAACCATAATGAGTTCTGCAAAATTGCAGGTTAGGCCTGCTTAGAAAAGAAAAAATCGTTTGTTGATTTTTTCTTTTTAACATCAATCTATTGTGTCATAAGTGCTTGGGTAATTATTGAAGAAAATCATAAAAGAGATTTTCTTCAACAATATAGGCCTAACCTGCAATTTTGCAGAAGCCTTTGAACCATAATGAAAGGAGTGAAGGATGAAGAGCGCCATTCTACCAAGTCTTATCGTTGTCGCGGTTTTGTGCGGATCATCTCCGGCAGCAGTCCGGCATGTCCCGGGCGAATACACCACGATCCAAACGGCAATAACTGCCTGCAACGACGGAGACATTGTCGTGGTCGAGCCGGGCACGTACTTTGAGCGGATCGACTTTTCCGGCAAGGACATTACGGTAAGCAGCACCGACCCAAACAACCCTGCAGTTGTGGCCGCAACGGTTATCAACGCAGGGCGAATCGGCAGCGCCGTCAAGTTTATGAACGGGGAGACTCGCGATGCGGTGCTAAGCGGCTTTACCATCACCGGCGGATACGGGACGCTGTATATGGGAGAGGAAGGGCTGTTCTGGGGCGGCGGGGTCTTCTGTGCGGAATCTTCGCCGACGATCTCGAAAAACGTGATTGTCAACAACAACGGGCCTGCAAGGGGGGCGACCCCACAGGCCATCTCCTATGGTGGAGGGATTGCCTGTTTCATGTCGGACGCGGCGATACGAAACAACATCATAACGGACAATACCGCCGCCGCCGGCGCAGGCGTGATAGTCTATATCGGCAATGCGAAAATTACAGACAACCTGATCTACGGGAACTCCGGCGTTATCGGAGGCGGAGTGGTGCTGTTAGGCGGCGACTTGATTAACAATACTATCGTCGGAAACGACGTCAGTCTGCCGAGCGACCTGGGGGAGGGAATTGGCGGCAACGTCTATGCGGCCTCCGATGATGTGTCCCTTATGTACCAGGCGCGCGTGGTGAACAACATAATCTGCGGCGCCAAGTCCGGCGGCGGACTATTCCATCAGGACGTTGCTGAGGACGCGATAGCATTTAACGATGTGTGGGGCAATACGCCGGGCAATTATTCAATGTATGATCCGGTGACGTACGAACTGATTTACGACGGCCCCGCAGACAGGACAGGCGCTTACGGGAATATCTCCAGGAATCCGCTGTTCGTGAATTCCGGGCAGAACGATTATCACCTCCTGCCGGACTCGCCGTGCATAACGGCGGGCGATCCGGCCTTCGTCGCCGCACCCGGACAGACGGACATCGACGGCGATCCGAGGGTCTATGCGGTCCGGGTGGATATCGGCACCGACGAGTACATAGGTTATGTCAGGCCGGTTGCCGATGCAGGGGCCGACATACACATTGCCGCGCCCGGCCCGGTCACGCTCGACGGCAGCGGCTCTTTCTTCTACGACCCCTGCGGAGTAAAGCTGTATAGCTGGGAGCAGGTAAGCGGCGCGCCCGTAGTGCTGAGCGACCCTGAAGCCGGCACACCCACCTTCATCGCGGAATCATACGGCGAGTATCGTTTCGAATTAGTGGTCAGCGACGATGAATACGACAGTGAGCCGGACGAAGTTGTCGTTATGGTCGGCAATGAGCCTCCCGTGGCCGATGCCGGGCCAGACAAGGCCGTCAATGCGCCGAGCCGGGTCACACTGGACGGAACGGGCTCTTACGACCCGGACCCGATTGATGTGCTGGCGTACGCCTGGAGACAATTGGAGGGCCCGCCGGTGGCCCTCAATGATGCGGATACCGCGACCCCTTACTTTGACTGCACGGAGGAGGGGCTTTATGCCTTCGAGCTGATTGTAAGCGACGGCATGGCCCAGAGTGAGCCGGACGTTGTCGGGATAGCCACCGTCTCGGCGACTATGAACCAGCAGACTTTGGATGTCACGTCCGGGATTGACGGTCTGTTCCATTATCCGGATGTATCGGGCAATAAGGTTGTCTATGGCGTAGGCTCGGGAGAAGACTACTCCTGGGACATTGTCTGTCGAGATATCGAGACCGGAAAGGCCGTGTCGTTTGGGGGCGAGGGCATCGACACGCAACCGAAGATTGACGGCAATATAGTCGTGTGGTCCGGGGGCCCCGGACCCGGCTCTTTTGGCTGGCCGCTTAGAAACACGAGCATTTTTGTGCGTGATATTTCCGCCAACGTGCAGAAGACTCTAAGGCCGTACGATGAGAGCGAATCATACAGCCATCCGGCAGTCTGCGGCAGGAAAGTCGTCTGGCTGGAGCACCTTGACGCGTACGTGGAAGAGGAGGCCGACTGGCGCGATACGCCTTACCACATATACGGCGCGGACATAACCGACCTGAACAGCCCGGCGTATTTCCCGATTGCGTACAATGCGGGCCATCGGGATCCCTATCCCATCAACGACCCCGCCGCGGACTTTGACAGTGTGATAGACATATCCGGCAACATAGTCGTATGGGAAGGAAACGGCGACATTTACGGCGCCGACATCTCCGATATGGGCGACATTCGGATATTCGTGATCTGCGATGATCCGGCTCGCCAATACGACCCGGCGGTGTCGGGCAACATGGTTGTCTGGACGGACGAGCGAAACGACTCGGGTGACATCTACGGCGCCGACATTTCGGACCCGGACAATATCCGCCAGATGGCAGTGGTGAAGGTGCGAGGCGCCCAGCGGCAGCCGGCCATCGATGGGCAGGTTGTTGTCTATGTCGAAGGCAACGTCTATGGCGGTGACATAAAGGCGGTCTGCCTGACAAAGCGGTACGGAATGCTGGATATCCAGCTCCTGAACTATCCTTACGGGGTGGGGCCGGCGATAGACGGCGGGATTATTGTCTGGCAGACCAGCACATACGGATACGCACAGGCAGTATCTCTTGACGTCGGGTATTCCATCTCCGACGGACCGGTGCAGAACGCCAGAACGGGCAAACGATATGATTACATTCAGCACGCCATCAACGCCGCCTCGGCGGGCGACCACATTGTGGCTGATAAGGAAGTATATCACGAAAGCATAGATTTCAGAGGCAAAGGCGTGAAAGTCAGCTCAAGGGATCCCGGCGACCGGGCCGTTGTCGCCCGTACTATTATCAGGGGCGCCGGATCGGCGGTGACTTTCGCCAGCGGAGAAACCGGCGCCTGTGTTGTTGCGGGCTTTACGATCGAGGGCAGTGAGACAGGCGTGTACTGCTACGGGGCGTCGCCAGCGATTACGAACTGCATCATCGCAGAGTGCGGAGGCCCCGGAATAGAATTGTTCAAAGCCAGCAAGCCGCAAATTGCAAACTGCCGCATCGCGGGCAATGGCGGCTGCGGCATCAGAACCTGGACATACGCCGGCCCCAGAGGTCCGGTCCATAACTACCCCACGATTACGGGTAGTGTCATTGCCGAGAACCAACAGGAGGGCATATTCGGCGGCATCCCGACAATCAATAACTGCACGATTGTTGGGAACCTTGCAGGCGGCCTCAATTGTTTCCGGCCGACGGTGACCAACTCCATCGTCTATTACAACGGCGAGGATTCGGACGGGCCGCAGATAATAAGCAGCAATGCGACCGTCACCTACAGCAACGTCCAGGGTTCGTGGCCAGGACTTGGGAACATTGATGCCGATCCGTGCTTTGTCAATCTCGGACACTGGGACCCGAACGGCACACCGGGCGACCTGGAGGATGATTTCTGGGTCGATAGCGACTACCACTTAAAGAGCAGAGGCTGGCGCTGGGACAGCAGCCGCAAAATCTGGACCTGGGATACCGTCACGAGCCGATGCATCGACGCCGGGAATCCCGGCTCGCCGCTCGGCGACGAGCCTCTTTCGGTCCCCGTTGACCCGACCTCTTACTGGGGCCGAAACCTTCGCGTCAATATGGGCGCCTACGGCGGAACCAGCGAGGCAAGTATCGCACCGCACGGATGGGCCTTGCCGGCCGATTTGACCAATGACGGCGCCGTCAACTGGCGTGACTTTGCGTGCGCCGCTCCGAATCAGCCCACGATAGTCGGCAGACACCCGGGCGACCTCAATAGGGACGGTGTAACCAATTCGGCCGACCTTGCTCTGTTTTCTGAAAACTGGCTCGAGCAGACAACGTGGTGCGAGTGAACGGAACATCCAGGAGCCCTACTACGCATGGTTGGGATCTGCCGGCTCTCAGTCACGGTGGGTGACGGCGGACTGGAAAGAACCGTTCTCAAAAAGCTGCTTTGCAAGCTCGGCGTAGCCCCGGCTTGTTGGGTGACTGGCGTCGCAATAGAATTCGGCGGGCAGGACGGCGGGCATGTAGTAGGGGACATTGTTCTGCCGGAGCCAGGCCTCGATCTCAATCTGCATCTTTCGATAAGCCTCTATGCTCTCAGGGGCGAGAATATGCTCATTGAATGGGCCAACAAGAACGAAAACCTTGTTGTTTCTTTGCCTTAGCAGCTCAACCGAGCGTCTGAAGAAACGCCATTGCAGTGATGTTTTCAGGCTGACCCAGTCAAGAACGTTATTGCCCGCGGGCATAGCCGGGCCGGCGGCACGCTCGTAGTTATCAGAGGACGGGAGCTTGAAGGTGACGGCCTCGAGAGGACAATCGTAGGGGTGTTCGAGGGTCCAGCTGGGAACATCCATACTCTGAAAATAGGCGATGTTCAAGTGCGAGACCCAGTCAAGGAAAGGCATCTCACGTTTCACAGCAATGGAGATTCTGTCGGAGTACGAGGCCTTGTAGCAGGGAATTCCTGGGGCGAATTGAGAGACAAGCTCGGGGTGATTGAAATGGTGCTCTTTTTCGGTCTGCAAATCTTGTTTTGGGGAGCTCATCCACAATGGATTCAGATGCAGAATAACGTTCTTATTTTTGATGTCCCTGCCGTAGTATCGCAGCAGGCCGTCGAGGGCGGCGGGGTGTATGCCGTCGGCGCCGAGGTTGGCGAAGGCGTCTCGCCCGGCAAGCTCGCCGCGGCGGGCAAGCTCGTTGAGATAATGTGAGAGCGTGTTGTCCATAGACACATAATGTCCCCAGACGACCGAGTCACCGACCACGAGCGTCTCGTATCGGCCAACCGCCAATTTACTGTATCGCCGGTAGAGATAGTAGTCGTTGCTAAGGTCGTAAGGCACGCGATAGTCAGGGCCCGGCTCGAGTTTCTCAGCCCGCTGCCAGAGGACGGGCGCCAGAGAGGAAATTACTGCGACGACAACGACGACGAAGAGCCATTCGCCGAGCGTCAGACGGAGACAGTTTGAGCCAAAAGGAACATCGAGTTCGGCCATCCCCAAGGCCTTCGGCCTTGAGGCTGCGACCCTATCGGCCGGCCCCCCGTTAAAAGCCCGATGCGTAAGCGCCGGGATGCATAAGCGCCGGGATGAATCCCCTCCCTTACGGTCGGGGCCTGTAGTGTTGTCGGGGTTTGTAGTGTTTTTGCTTTGCATATCAAAACTGCATATATATAAATGCCTGGCTGCTCGAAGGAGCAAAGACGGCCAGGTACAGAACCATAAGCACAATCAGGGCTATGCGCACAAGGCGCAATTCGAGAATCGATCTTAGTCTGGATTCATAAGCAAACTGGTAGATCCAAACCGCAAAAATCAAACCCAGCGCGAGTAACGGGCAATCAGGATTCGCAAATCCGGCGGTGAATATCCTGCTGATGACGACCCAGGCGTCGGTTATGGTATCGGCCCTGAAGAATATCCAGGCGAAGGTGACGAACACGAAAACGAATAGCTGCTTAAATAACTTTGGGACCCTGTCCTTATAGAACGAGGTTCGTTCGAGCTCTCGCGTAAGGAATCGCCCAAGTGCGTGGACGGCGCCCCATATAACAAACGTCCAGGCGGCGCCGTGCCACAGGCCCGAGAGCACCATCGTTATGAACATGTTTCTGTAAGTGTTGAATGCGCCTTTGCGGTTGCCGCCGATGGGGATATAGACATAGTCCTTGAACCAGGATGAGAGGCTGATGTGCCACCTTCCCCAGAAGTCGCCGAGGCTTGAGGCCAGATACGGGTTGTTGAAGTTGAGCATAAGGCGAAGGCCCATCAGTCGCGCGACGCCCCGCGCCATATCGGTGTAGCCGCTGAAGTCGAAATATATCTGCCAGGCAAACAGGAAGGTCGCCAGGACCAGGGCGGGCGACTGAAACTGGTCGGGGGCGGCATAGACCTTGTTGACGTAGAGCGCGAGATAGTCGGCGAGGGCAATTTTCTTGAACAGACCCACAACGAAGAGTGACAGGCCGTCGGCTATGTCCTGCTTCGAGACCGCCGGCGTCTTGCGCAACTGAGGCAGGAGGTTTTTGGCCCTTTCGATGGGGCCGGCCAGCAGACGCGGGAAGAACGCGACGAAAGCAGCGTATCTTAGAAAGCTCTTTTCTCTTTCGATGCCGCCGCGATAGCAGTCGATGGTGTAGCTCATCGACTGGAAGATGTAGAAGGACAGACCCACGGGCAGAAGTATGCCGGGGGCCGGGATGAGGTATGGAACGCCCAGCGATGACAGAAGAACATTCAAGTTATCGGTGATGAAGGCGCCGTATTTGAAGATGCCAAGCAGGGCCAGGCCGTTGACTATGCTGACGGCAAGCCACAATTTCCTGAACCTGCCGGCCGACATCAGCACGACCATCAGGTAGTCAACGAAACTGACATACAGGATGAGAAACAGATACAGGACAACAATCAGGTGCGAGGGCTTGCCCCAGGCGTAGAAAAAGAGGGAAGCGGCCAGGAGCAATGGAATTCGCAGGCGCGTCGCCTTGAGGGCGAGATAGACGGGAAAGAGAACCAGGAAGAACAGTGCGAACGGCCAGGTTTGGAAGTACATTTTCGCCCTTCTACCTCATTAAGACGCGGATGTGTGCTTCCACGGAGTCGGCCAATCCTTTTAGCTGGTAGCCTCCTTCAAGAACGGAGACAAGCCGGCCCCGGCAAGACTTTTGAGCGATTGCCTTAACGATTTGGGTGAGCCGGGCGAATCCATCGGCGGTAACGGCCATTCCGCCGAGCAGGTCGCTCTCGTGGGCATCAAAGCCGGCGGAGATGAGCACAAAATCGGGGGCGAAATCAAGGGCGGCGGGCCGGAGTTTCTCCTCGAAGGCCTTGATATAAACATCGTCGCCGGAACGGGCGGGGAGAGGCACGTTGATAGTGTGATTGACGCCCTTGCCGCCGCCTTTTTCCGCCTCGCTGCCCGTGCCCGGATAAAAGGGATATTGATGCACGCTGAAGTACAGCACCGTTGGGTCATCGTAGAATGCCGCCTGCGTTCCGTTGCCGTGGTGCACGTCCCAGTCAACGATGAGCACCTTTGACAATCCGCATTTCTTTTGAATGTACCGGGCGCCGATAGCGACGTTGTTAAAGATGCAGAAACCCATTGCCCTGTTCTCAATCGCGTGGTGGCCGGGCGGGCGAACGGCACAGAAGGCGTTATCCACCTTGCCTTCCATAACCGCATCGACGGCCGCGAGCACTCCGCCCGCAGCCGTAAGGGCGGCTTCGTACGATTTCGGCGAAATGGGCGTGTCGGCCGAATCCAGGTGCGCCGTCCCGTCCCGGCAGCTCTCTTGCACGCGGTCAATGTACTGCTGTGAGTGAATCGTCTTGATCCATTCGAGCGACGCCGGGGCCGGTTTCAGAAGAGTCATTTTATCCATCAGCCCCTTTGCCTTCAAGTTATCGAGTATCCCGGTCAGCCTTTCGGGACGTTCCGGGTGGCCGGGGGTCGTTTTGTGCTCAAGGTAAATATCATCATAGACCAAACCCGTCTTGGACGCGCTGTTGTGTGGATTATTTGCTGTCATATTCGGCTCGCTCGATACGTTGTCGGGTGCGTTTCTTACACAGCGAAAGCCAACGGCGTCGCTCGCAAGGCAGGTATCGTCTATGGAAGGGTCGCTCGCGCGGTAGGCGGATCGGCAGGCATCGGCCCTGGAGTTCCACGCCCCGCCGCGCAGGGCCCTTTCGGGGGCCTTGACCGGTCCCTTAGGGTCTTTGGCATCGCTTTGTGCGTAGTAGTTTTTGGAATAGAAATCGTTACACCACTCGGCTACGTTGCCGTACATGTCGTGAAGTCCCCACGGATTGGGTTTCCTCTGGCCTACGGGGTGCGTTTTGCCGGAGGAGCTGTCCTTGAACCAGGCGTAGTCTTTGAGCTTGCGGGCATCGCTGCCGAAGAAGTATTTTGTTGTCGTGCCGGCGCGACAGGCGTACTCCCATTCGGCCTCGGTGGGGAGGCGGTACCCATTTGCCTTGAAGCTGCACCGCCAGGTTTTCTCATCGTAGCAGGGATCAAAACCCTCAGCCAAGGAACGCTCATTGCAGTACATCGCGGCATCGGTCCAGTTTATCTGCTCCAGCGGGTTCTTTGGATTCTTGAAATGAGAGGGGTCGGAGATCTGGAGTTTCTTGAACTGCTCCTGAACGACCTCAAACCTGTCCATCAGAAAAGGGCTGACCCATACCCTGTGCACGGGCGACTCGTCGGGCTGGTCCTTGGCGCTTCCCATTTCAAAGAAGCCGCCGGGAATTGCTATCATTTCAATTCCGGTCTTCGTCGTTACAACCTGCGGGGCGGCGGCCGAGTCTTCTTCACGCCGACAGCCAGGAGCAATTGCCAATAGCAGCAGACAAGAGACATAAGCAAATCGTTTGTTTGATGGCACGGTCATTCTTCTTCATCGAAAAACTGGATTCCTGCCTTCGCAGGAATGACATTGATACATAACTGGATTCCTGCCGTCGCAGGAATGACACTGATACATAGTATGCAGCGAGTCTCCAATAACGATTTAGCGGCTTGGGATTCGCACCGGGACCCAATCCGGCTCCTTGTTGTGATTGCCGTCGGTAGTGACCTGCACCCACTTGCCCGTCAAATCACTGACGCAGATGTTCCAGCCGGGCGCCATGCCGCCTACCTGCTCCTGCCCCTCGGGGCCGTAGCTGAAGGCAATGTACTTGCCGTCGGGCGAGAAATCAGTGTGATATACTTCGTGGTCTTTCTGGCACTTGACGATCTTTCGGACGTTGCTGACCTCGGCCTTGCCGGGCGCAAGGTCGATATCGGCCACGCATAAATCCCAGTCGCTCAGGCCCCAGGTCAGCTTCTTGTCGTTGTAACAGAAGTCGGGTCGGCAGCCGGTGACGCCATATTTCGTCAAATCATAAACGCCCATGCCATCGGCCTCGATGGCCAATATCGCGTGGTCGAAATTCATTCCTCCGTGGACGGTGGCCAGAAACCACTTGCCGTCGAACGACCAGGAGATATTGTAAAGGTGATACAGATTCTTGTTCGGATGCTGAGTGTGCCTGGCGGTCTTTGTGTCGTAGAAGTATATCCCCGTGGTGGCGTAATCCTTGATTGTGTAGCGCTCGAATTCCGCCTTTAGATATGCGATGGTTTTGCCGTCTGGGCTCCAGCAGGGCTGCCGGGCATTATCGGCAACCTTCACCCGGCCCGTTCCGTCGATGTTCATAAAATAGACGTTTCGGACCTTCTGGTCACCCGCTCCTTCATCGGCGACGAAAGAGAGTTTCGTGCCGTCCGGCGAGGCGTGAGGATACATCTCATCGACGTCCGGCGTGTTGGTCAAGTTGACCGGATTGGAGCCGTCCGCATTTATCAGGTACAGCTCCCAATTGTCCTTGCCGTTGGTCTTGCGATAGGTTTCATACACTATCTTAAAAGGAACATCTTTCAACGGCAGCTCGGAGGCCGGCGAGGGCAACAGCTTAGGGTCGGCTTTCCCCTCGGACTGCTCACTGCAAACGGCCCGGTCTGCGAGAACCAAGACAAACGGTAGAACCGCAATAACAACCGCGTACACTGCGAACAAGCGTTTTACATCATCGCGCGACGTATTTGCCATACTATTCTTTCTCCATAAGCACACGCTCAATCACAAAACCGACGGTCCCGGCCCTTTGATTAACGGCATCTAACAAAAAGAAACCTTGCTCCCTGTCATTCCCGCGAAAGCGGGAATCCAGAAGTGAGCCGTTAACCAGAACTTCATTCTGTTAGAGCCTTGCCCCGTTGAAAACATTGTGAACTGTCATTTCGAGCGAGCCAAAGGCGAGCCGAGAAATCTCTTTTTTAATAGATTCCTCGACTTCGGCCATAAGGGCCTCCGCTCGGAATGACCTAACCTTGGACTTTTCAACAGAGCATTAGTAACCCGTCAACGTTGATCTTGTCAGTTGTCATTCCTGCGAAAGCAGGAATCCACAACCCTTAGCCGCTTGCTGAGCGAGCAGTACCCACAAATTCAACTGTGAGCGGCTATTAGAGCTTGTAAGTATTTTCAATGAGAAGGACGACAAAGTCAACTGTTATTAGTTGCACTCTCTCGCGCCGGTCGGCTCGTGAGAATCGCAGGATGGCGCCCGTCGGCTTTTCATTGTCCGGCCTATCGCTTTACGGTCGGAATCGGGACCCAATCCGGCTCTTTATTGTGATTGCCGTCGGTGGTGATCTCCACCCACTTGCCCGTCAAGTCTCCGATGCAGATATTCCAGCCTTTGGCCGGGCAGCCCGGTTCGACGGGGTAACGGCCGCCTCCGCCTTTTTGCGGGCCTCGGCCAAACGCAATGAACCTGCCGTCCGGCGACCAGTCGGCCTGCTGCTGAAAAATGTCGGAGCCCGACTGTGCGAAAATGATGCGCCGGTTCGTGACCTTCGGCGCGGGCGAGGTCAAATCCAGGTCGCCGCCCCACAGCACCTTCTCGTCGGGGCACCACACTACGCTCTTGCCGTCGGGGCTGAGGTCCGGCCGGCAGCCCGGAAACCCCAGGTCATAGACTTTGACGCCGTCGGCCTCCACGGCCAGGTTGGTGTGCTTATAGCCCATTGCCCCGTGCACCGTGGCGACGAACCACTTGCCGTCGGGCGACCAGTTGATATTGTAAAGGTGGAAGAGGTCCTTGTTTGGGTGTTCTTTGTGCGCGGCGGTTTCGAGGTCGTAAATGAAAAGGCCCCTCGTGGCATAATCGCTCGTGGTGTAACGCTCAAACTCGGCTTTGGCATAGGCTATGGCCTTGCAGTCCGGGCTCCAGCAGGCCTGGCGGGCGTTGTCGGCGATTTTCACCCGGCCCGAGCCGTCCATATTCATATAATACACGTTGCGGACCTTCCGCCCCTCTATCATCTCATCGGCCTCAAAGCAAATCTTCTTCGCATCAGGCGAGACGTGCGGATACATCTCATCAAGGTCCGGCGTGCTGGTCAGGTTGACCGGATTTGAGCCGTCCGCATTTATCAGGTAAAGCTCCCAGTTCTCCTTGCCGTTGGTCTGGCGGTACGTTTCATAGACCAACTTGAAAGGGACATCCTTTAATGAAAGCTCCGACGCAGGCGAGGGTTTAACGGCTTGCTCAGCCGATATAGCCCTGCCGACCGGGAAAAGACACAGCACCGCCACCAGACCAACAACCGCCTTACCGCCGGTGGCCACCGCCCTTCTGAAATTTGTTCCACGCAACATACAGTCTCCTGCCTTTTTCTGATACAGATTAACACTGTTATTGGATATTGACTTTTTAGCCGATTTGAATGGGATACACAAACAATTTCTGGTGACCAGCCGCTTCGCGGTCTGGTTCTATCTTTTCATTCACCCAGCCTCCAAAGCCAGATTCATCGACTACCTCGTGGCTGGATGCACGTAACAACGGGCCGGGCCCTGCCTAACATCCGGCTTCGGCTGGGGGGTGCATGAAATCCGAATCTGCGTCCCCCAAAGGCGACTCATTTTCACGCACGAATTATTACGACAGAATTTTCCCCTTGAAAATCCTTGGGGACTATGTAAACTCACAGCAACACGGGAGTGCACCGCGGCTTTTTGCTCTTTGACACGGATTTACACTGTTTTTGGGAGCAAAATGGTGGGTACAACCCACCCTACAAAAAGCAGAGCGACCATCACCGAAATCAATTGGCCTTTGGGGCGTTCGGCTGAATCAATGGATGGGCCAACAGCTCTCTAAGAGGATTTTCTTTCATATTATTCTGCGCGGCGCTGGGCGCAGTGGGGATAGGGACCCAGTCGGGCTCTTTGTTGTGGTTTCCGTCGATGGTGACTTTGACCCATTTTCCGGTCATATCGGCGACGCAGATATTCCATCCTTCGGCCATTCCGCCGACCTGCTGGCCCCCATCCTGGGGGCCGTAGCTAAAGGCAAGATACTTGCCGTCCGGCGAGAAATCGACGTGATAGACCTTAGCGGCGTGGACGCAGCCGAGTATCTTGCGGACATTCGTAACGTTGGGCACATCGCCCGTCAGGTCGATATCGCCTAAGCACAGCTCCCAATCCGTCTCGCCCCAGGTCATCATCTTGCCGTCGGCGCTGAGGTCCGGCCTGCAGCCCCGGACGCCGTACTGCTCGAGGTCGAAGACCTTTGTTCCGTCGGCCTCGAAGGCGAGGATCGTGTCACTGAATCCCATTCCGCCCTGCACCGCACACAGGAACCACCGGCCATTGGGCGACCAGCATAAGGCGTAGATGTGATGCAGCTCCTTGTTCGGGTGCTGCTCGTGCAGGCCGGTCTGCAAATCGTAGATCATAAGCTCCGAGGTCGCATACTCCCTTGTGCTGTATCGCTCGAACTCGCCTCTGAGATATGCGATTTCTTTGCCGTCGGGGCTCCAGCAGGGCTCGCGGGCGTTTCCGGCAACCTTGACGCGCTGCGTTCCGTCAATGTTCATATAATATACGTTTCGGACCTTCTCTCTGCCGGCCCCCTCATCCACAACGAAGCATATCCTGCTCGCGTCCGGCGAGACGTGCGGATACATCTCGTCCAGGTCGGGCGTATCGGTCAGGTTGACCTTGTCGGAACCGTCGGCGTTCATCATGAATAATTCCCAGTTCTCCGCCCCGTCGGTCTTGCGAAAGGTCTCATACACGATTTTGAAGGCAATGGCCTCGAGGTCCACCGCCGTTCGCGGCGAAGGCGCCCTTCTGAGTTTCTCCCTGCCCGCCGCGGCGGGCCTGCTTCGCCCGCGGGCCGCACCGGCGGCGTCACCCGCTGCAATCAGAATCAACAGACATAAAATGATGCCAGCACATCGCCTCAGCAAAGTCGTCTTCAAAACACAGCACACCTTTTTCATATTGCCTCGTTCACAAGAAACAGTGAATCCAAACCGGGTATTATAACCTATTTGTCCGGCGAACAGGATTATTTTGGGCGGTGCTAAGTAGCACGGGCTTCCAGCCCGTGTTTAGCACCACGTTTTTATGACCGCCTGGGCTGCGCCGTGCACCGTATCCGCCCGCAAAGGTTCTTGACCTTCTGCAGGGCGGATACTGTAAAAATCACGGGATACAAATCTTCAAAGTACCAGAGCCTCGCAAAGTACAGGCCGATAGGTGAGGCCGCAACTGATGTGCCTCCGGCTGTGTGTTCGATGAGCCAGGATACCGCACGCGAGACAGCCGATTGAATCGCTTGCGAAGAAGAGCTCGCTCGGCCTGCCCGCCGCGGCGGGCAGGCCCCGAATGTCCCACTACTTGGACTTAGAAGCGATTCCGCCAGGGCATCCGCTGCAAGGGCCGTCTCTTCTATGGACGATGCGACGGATTTGTCGCCGCCCCATCCGCCATCCGAATTCTGGGCGGACAGAAGCCACGTGGCCGCCTTTTCGAGCATTGGCGCGTAGGCAGAGGCAAATTCCGAGGGCAATTTGTGCAGACCCGTGAGCACCTTAGCTGTGCCATAGACGGGGTTTTCGTAGTTTGGCGCAGACTGGTTGCCGAACCACAGCGGAACCCAGCAGCCATCTTGTTTTTGCGCGTGCACAAGATAGTCAAGCCCTTTTCTGATTGCCTGTCTGAAACCGACCCGGCCTTGCAGAACGGGCGGTATGGAATCGGCCCATACTGCTAAGGCCGCCAAGGCGTGAGCGGTGAGGTCCGGGGCGCTGCGGTCAAAGGGCAGATTCGTCCAGCCTCTGCAGAAGGTCGGGATTCCGCCGTCGCTGTTCTGCAACCCGAGCAGCCACTTTATCCCCGCAACCGCAGAGCCGGTGACAGCCTCATCCGGGGGCCCGAGATTGCGCAGGGCTATCAGCGCGCCGGCGGTATCATCGGCGTCGGGGACGGCGCCGGGCAGAGCCGTCCAGGCCCAGCCGCCGGGAGCGGCGTGCGTGTAAGGGTGCTCAGAGCGATATTGCGATTCCAACAGCATCCGGCGAATCTTGTCGCGCTCGGAGGCCAGCCATAAGCCATCGGCAGGTCCCTGATGCCATTCCGGGGCGGCGGCGAGTGCATTTACCGACAGCGTCGTGACCCATGTAGCAAGATTGCTGTCAATGGGCCAACTGCCGTCGTCTCTGACTGAGCGGACCAGAAATTCGACGCCTTTTAAGACAACGACATTTTCCCTTTCTCCACTTGCAGCCAGGCTCATCACGACAAAGGCGGTCAGGGGCGCAGCCTCAAGGAAACCTCCATTCTCAGGCTGTATGCCCCGAAGCACATCGAGGGTCTTTCTGCGCGAGAGCCGGCGCACAACACGTGCGACGGGATTTATGGGCCTTCGATGATGATAGCCGGCCTGCCCGATTGCAATTAAGGCTGGCAGTGCATAGCTGACGACCGGCAGCCGCAGCCACTTGAAGAGCGTGTGCGGCAGCATTGCCAGCTCAAAGGGCAAGGGCTTGATTCTTCGCCAGGCCTGCTGAGGCTCGCCCAGTCTGCCTGCAAGGGCGCACATAGTCAGAATGGGCGCTGAGAAGCTTCGGTCCCGGCCATATTGCTTATCGACCGCCTCTGCAAGAGCGCCCGCTTCGAGGCTGCCGGCGAAATCGACAAGCCAGGACTCAGCCTCTGCGACAGCCCGGTCGCTGCGATTGGACTGCCCGGCTATCGCCAGTGCAGACCAGCAAAGCATCGTAGTGCTGATATTACTGAGACTTGAAACAGTATCGCCCCATCCCCCGTCGGAGTTCTGGTTCTCGATAAGCCAGTCAAGTCCCTTGCGGATGAGCAAGTTGTATTTCGCCTTATCCACGACCGACAGCGCAAATACGGCTGTGGCAGTTGATAGCGCGCTGCCGGATAGCCTCCCCTGCCAGGACCCTTGGGGCAGCCTGGCCTGCATCAATCGCTCCTTGAGGGCCTTGAGTGTTTCGTCAAGCGCTGCTTCGTCAATGTTCATAACCAAGTTCCGGGTTGCGAGGCGCCGTTTTGCGCGTATGGATTTATGCTTAGATGTCCGAGCGACAGGAGGCCGTAGTAGGTATATTCGCAGTCGAGGGTTGGGTCGGCCCAGCTCCCGCGAAAGGCCCCTTCTGCGCTCCAGAGGCTGTCGAGAAAATCGAGGCATCTCTCTGATATTTTGTCGAGTGAAACCCCTGCCAGCGCCAGCGCGTGCAGGGCGGTCGCGGTGGAGAGCAGATCGGGCATGCCAAAGCTGCCGGCATGTGGCACGGCCATTCCCTCGACCTTTCGACTCGGCTCAGGGCATGCTTCGCTCGGGACAGGTCTGGCCGTGATCTCACGGGCTGGAAGCCCACGCCACGGGACGAAGCCGCCCTTGGGATGCAGTTGAGAAAGCAGCCATTCGACGGAAGCACCGCTGATCGGCTTATTCAAGTAGTGGAGGATTGTCAGGGCCGCTGCGGTGGCGGGGGTCGCCCCTATTCGAATGGTCGGGTCATTCGAATAGGCCCCGTCCGACGTTCGCAGCGATTCTACGCAATCGGCCAGCCCGCCGCGGCGGGCAAGGGCCGTGACGTCGTCCATATCCCAATTCAAATCCTGGTATGCACCCAGAGCAAGAAAGCAGCCGTATATGGTACCTCGCTGCGCCCCACTTGAATTACTGTAGCCGCCATCGGGGCATCTGTAACCTTCAAGCCGTTGCAGGATACCGTCGCGCAGAGGCGCCTCGATGTGGACGCCCTGGGATTCCGAGACATCAGCCCAGCATCGGGCCAGGCACGCAAGGTGGACCAAGTCGAGCGAATCACCATCGCCGAATTGTCGCAGGTACATTGCGATCCGCGCGCGGTCAACTTCAACACCCAGCGCCAGAAGGGCTTCGACACCGAAAACCGTGTAATACAGGTCGCTTTGGCCGCTCCTTCCCTTGAAGCCGCCATCTTCATTAAACTGTCCGGCGATGAAGCCGGCTGCAAGAGCGGCTGAATCACCCAGAACGAGCCTGCCTCGATTCGCCGCCCTGAGCATGTCCAGCCTTACGGTCATTGCAGCAACCCATCACTTCAAAATCATTGAATATCTTGCCTATCACCCTTCGCAGCAGCCCTTTGAGGTCGGAGTTCCTAAGCTCATAAAGACTGCCGATAGCGCGGGCCTTGTATGACTCCATCAAATCCGAAGCGAGGCGCTCCACTCTTAGCTCAGCCAAAACAGCCTCGACGGCTTTGCCTCCCGGACGCAGCTCGGCGGACCTGTTCCATACGCGCTCGAGCAGCTCCTTCTGGGCCTGTCCCGCCCGTTCGTAGGCCAGTGCAAGCATCAGCGACGGCCGCATTGCGTTTAGAGCGTTCGATTCGTCCATCGAGCGAAAGTCCTCAATGTCGTCGCGAATCTGATACGCAATTCCGAGCGACCGGCTGTACTCTTCGAGCACGCCGTTGAGCTCGTCTCCGCAGTCGGCCAGTATCGCTCCCAACTTCAAGGCGACCTCAAATGCGGGCGAGGTCTTTTTCTGAAATATGTCGATGACCTCGGCGACACTCAGGCATCTTGGCCTGCGAATCCACGAAAGCTCATCTCCCTGGCCCAGGCAGAGATTGCGATGGCCTTCAACCGCCGCCGCCAGCATCCTTGTCCTGCAATTATCCGAGGCATCAGCCTCCACCAAGAGACGGTAGCCCTCGCCAAGAAGCAGGTCTCCGACATTGAGGGCTATGGGCACTCCATGCTCGGCATGCAGAGCTTTTTCGCCGTACCGCAGGTCGTCGCCATCCTCAATGTCGTCGTGAATAAGGGAGGCCTTGTGAAAACACTCGACGGCGACGGCGGCCCTGCGAAGTGCCTGGGGAAGAGACCCTTCTTTGTTGCCGGCCAGCCCGCCGCGGCGGGCAAGCGCCTGATAAGCGCAGGCAGCGAGGAACGGCCTCCAGCGTTTGCCGACCTTGGCCATCCACTTTAAGGCCAGATGTTCGGTCTGGCTATCAGCAGCAGTCAACAGCTCCGACAGGGATCCCTCGGTGAACCAGCTATTCACCTGGGCCTGTAAATCATCGAGATTAAGACGGCGGGTCCGGTCGTCGTTACTTTGATAGATCGCGTCCCAGACCCAATCCACATCCACGCTCGTATTGGCGCAGCCGTCCTGGAGCAGCGGGATTGCGATGCCCGGAACGGCGCCAGCCTCCATATACGGAAAGACCCGCTCCAACACCGACAGGCAGCTTACGCCCACGACCGCCTCGATTTTTCCAGTCTCGATAAGCGACATCACAACGGGCGAACCCTCCGCAATCAGCACGGCATAGCCCAGGCGCTCGGCCTGGCTCTTGAATTCGTTGATGATGCACCGCCCGCAATGCTCGCACACCAGGCCGACCTCGTCGAACTGAGCCGGACATTCCTCGACGCTGCGAAGGCACTTGGGCAGCAGCAGCAATCGCTTCTCAAAAGGGATTCCAGCCACTGTCCGCCGCCAAACCTCGTTATTTATAAGAACGCCGGTGTAGTTCAAATACTTGCGGTTCAGATTGGCCTTCTTGAGAACCGCCTCTGCGCACGTCCTCAGCTCCTCGATAGACAACGGCCCCACGGGCTTTTCCTGCTCGACGTATTCGCCGACAATCTGCAACAGCCCGTCGCGCTGCTGCCTTGTCTGCGGTATATTGTCCTGCGGCGGTCTAAGAGACCTCGCTGTAATCGTAGCATCGTCCGGCATACTTGCGATCCTCATCGGTCTTTTCAGGCCCTGCGCCTGCCAACTGCTTTTGCATTCTGCTGAAAGTTCGCCGCCAGGAGAATACCTCGCCCCTGCCCAGCACCTGCATCATGGCTCTTTTGAGCCAGGATACTCCCCCGGCCCGCTGGTTATCGGCGAACAGTCGCGGCACGGCCTTGAAGTTTATCTCGTAACAGGTCCGGTACAATTCTAAATGGTCGGCCCTCATCCGCCGAATAGTAAATCTCTGCCCGCCCTCAGGCTCATCGGGCGACAAAGGCTCATAGAAGACCGGGAAAATCACCGCTCGCTTCGCCCCTAAGTCCCTGACGAGCCTGAGCGTGCGGGCGATATCGTCCGGGGTCTCGCCGGGCAATCCGAGAATAATGCTGACAACGGAGAAGAAGCCGGTCCTTGTCATCTTCTCGGCGGCCTCGCGGACTATATCCTCCCAGTCTTCCGGCCGAAACGGGGCCACCTTGCCGGGGCAGTTGGCCGCCACAAGCTGGCCGTTTGCACTTTCGACTCCCATATTCACCCAAAGGTAATCCGCCTTCTTTTCCCAGGTAAGCAATTCCCTGATTTGCCTCAACTGCTCGTCCGTAAGCTGCATTATGCTCGTGACATTGCCGTGGTCTATCTGCATAAAGGACAGGCCCTTGATCTGCTTCATCTGCGACAGCAAGCCGTGCAGCTTTTCAAAATCGGGCTTCAGCCCGACCGAACCGTACCTGAAGAAATCCTCGCTTCCGCTGACAACCGAGGTGACGCCATTGGCGACATTCGTCTGGAGGTCTGCCAAGATAGTATCCGGCGGCAGATGCTTCATCTTTTTGCCGGCCATTGTGCAAAACCTGCACCCTCGACCGCAGCCCCTGGATAGCTCGATAATGCCCAGCATTGAGGCGCCGGTTATGGGCTGAGCTCTCTCGACCGCGGTATCCTTCTCGCAGATATTCCCCGGTATTTGGCGGCCATTGACCAAGTCCGTGAAGAATTCAGGCCCCGACGACTCGAAATACCCATCGAAAACTGCGTCAATGCCCAATCTGGCCCTCTCTTCTGGGTTGCAGGCCCATTGCCAGGCCCCCGCGCCGCCGGCGACAATCTTGAAGCCATACTCCCGCTTAGGCCCGGCTAATCGCTCAATCATACGGCGGCTCCAGAAGCTCGTGTAAAGCTCGCCCTTCCAGAAATTCGTCGTAGTGGTATTGCTCATCCCCCTGCCCAAAGGGTCGCTTGAACTAAACGCCACGACCTTGACCCACGGCCCCAACAGGCCGGGCAATGCCTCCGGCGTCGTGCAGACTACATCTTCGCAGCTTAGATCCGTGAGCTTGAGGAGCGCCGATTCGAGACGACGCAGACCGAGAGGCGCGCTCTTGGCCCGGCCGAGCGAATCCGTCGCAACCGCAGGGGCAATGAATTTGCGCATCATTATTTCGGGGACCTGGGTGGTCTGCATCGTGGCGAAAATGCCTTCAAACAGAATCCTGTAATTGGCGCTGAGGGTCCTGTCTGCGACAAGAATGACCGCAGGCTCCAGGCGTTGTTTAGTCATAGTCCTCGCTCTCGGTTTTGCCGGTCCCGTTCGGGCTTTGGCGTGCATTTCGGGGGCTCTTCTTAGCGGCTCTTTTTCTGATCCCAATCATCTCGGCAGGCGACAAAGACGCAAGGACCTCCGGCGGGATAGCCAGCTTCTCCTGCAATTCCTTCAAGCTCGATGATTTCCCGGATAGGTCGGCTTTTTCCTGAGCGTCTGCCCCGGCGGAGAATCTCTTGCCGCCCTTACCTCGTTTGCGGATAGCATTATAAACATCGCCGCTCAGAAGGGTCGTAAGGTTTGCTTTGACTTCTCGATCTTCAAATCCCCTCTCTTTCACTTCGTCGCCGTTAATGGGGCTGTCGCCATACTTGGGAAAGATAATCGCGCTATTTGGGCACGCCCTTGCGCATGCAGGGCAGTTGGTCTTGCAATTGGCGGGATTGCGAACCTCCACCTTGTCACCGGCAGAAAGCTCATACACGCCAAACAGGCAGAAACCCAGGCACTGCTTGCAGTTCTCGCAACGGTCGTAGTCGATTACCGGGAACCAGGGTATCCAATCACCCTTCTTTTCCAGCCGGGTCTGGCTCGCAGCCTCGCCTGTCGTCCGGGCTTCGCGCAGTGACCGGACCATCTCTTCGACCTGGCCGGTCCGCATATTGACAAACTCGACGCCTTCCGGGGGCAGCGGCGCACCGGCGGCGTGGAACAGCCACCTGACCGCCCGCGGATAACAGGCGAATATCCTCAGCGACTCGGCGTTTGCCCAATCCTTGAGCCTGGGGTCCCGCTTGGCGCACATCCGGCAGAGGTCGGGCACGGCCTCTAATTCGGCACCGGCAGCCTTGATGGCATTGAGCACTTCCGATTTCACGCTATCGGGGACTATCTGATAATACGCACAATGGCAATAGATTGTCAGGGTCTTTTCTGCCACTACTGTTGTTCCATTACAACCACACAAAGCGTCAAGTGTCACAAAATCTACGGCCTTATGATAACCGAAATCAGTCAAATAGGCAAGGAATCTTCCCGATTGCAGCAACACCCTTTATCGCTTAGAATTATTCGACAAGGATAATGAACGATACTATATATGGAGGTCCGTCAAATGAGAAAGTGCACTGCGATAACGATTCTTGTCGTGATTTTTGCGCTGCTGATTTCAATCGGTTGCCGCGTGTCCGCAGCCAGCGTTGCAGAAACCGGCGATATGACGATCTTATGTCCATCCGATGCAACATCGGCTGAACACCTGGCGGCGAAGGAGGTCCGCCGATACTTGTATCTGCGGACCGGCGAACTGATGCCTATCGTCCGCACAGACGGCAAACTGCCCGCCGCGACCGGCTTGATTGTAGTCGGGCGGAAGGACCAGCCGATCCTCAAAACGCTGACCGGCAAAGACCCTAAGCTGATATCCGCCATTAACTCATTGGAGCCGCAGCAATACCTGCTCAAGACCCTCAAGGGCCGAACCAGACCAACGCTGCTGATCGTGGGCGGAGATGCTACCGGCACGCTTTACGGCGCTTATCGATTTGCGGAGAAGCTGGGCGTGCGGTTTTACCTGCACGGCGACACAATACCGGATGAGCGCATCGCGCTGAAAATACCGGACCTCGACGAAACAGGCAAGCCGCTGTTCAGCATGCGGGGAATTCAGCCCTTCCACGACTTTCCCGAGGGTCCGGACTGGTGGAATACCGATGATTACAAGGCCATTATCGCGCAGCTCCCCAAGCTGCGGATGAACTTCTTCGGGCTGCACACCTATCCCCAGGGCGGCGTAGGGCCGGAGCCGACCGTCTGGATCGGCATGCCGGGAGACTTCAATGACGACGGGACCGTGAAGTTCAGCTATCCGTCAAGGCACTTCACTGCTGCGAACGTCACCGGCGCCTGGGGCTACCAGCCGGCAAAGACGGGCGATTACACATTCGGCGCCGCCCAATTGTTCGAACGCGACGACTTCGGCCCGGACTATATGCAGGGAATGAATCCCTGGACGCAGCTTTCCCAGGAAAATGCCAACGAGCTTTTCAACCGGATGGGCGGCGTGCTCAAAGAGGCATTCCAATACGCCCACGCCCTCGGCGTCAAAACTTGCGTGGGCACCGAAACGCCGCTCATCATACCCACCGACGTGAAAGAGCACATCAAGAGCAAAGGGAAGGACATGTCCGATTCGGCTGTTGTGCAGGAAGTCTATGAAGCTATGTTCCAGAGAATCGCCAGGGCCTATCCGCTTGATTACTATTGGTTCTGGACGCCGGAAGACTGGACCTGGGGCAACCCAAAGGACGAGCAGATCGAGGCCACGCTGGCGGACTTTCGAGCTGCAATCGCCGCGGCAAAGAAAGTCAATGCCCCCTTTACATTGGCCACGTGCGGCTGGGTATTGGGGCCGCCTAAAGACCGCGGGCTGTTCGACAACGTCCTGCCGAAAGAAATGCCGATGAGCTGCATCAATCGCAACGTCGGCTTCGCCCCGGTGGAGCCTGGTTTTGCGAATGTAAAGGGCCGGGCGCAATGGGCCATTCCCTGGCTTGAGGACGACCCCGCCCTGATAATCCCGCAACTTTGGGCCGGCCGGATGCGGCGTGACGCCGCCGATGCGCTGGCCTACGGCTGCACCGGCCTGCTGGGGATTCACTGGCGAACGCGCATCCTCGGTCCCAACGTCTCGGCGCTGGCGCAGGCGGCCTGGGAGCAGACCGGCTGGAACCCGGCGTGGCACGGGCTTCCAGCCCGTGAAAACACGGCCAAGCCTGCCCCGAGCACAATCGAGGGAATGGCCGTGCCACAACTCGCCGAAGGCCGCGAAGGCGGCAACGTCGCCGCGTTCCCCAACAGCCCGATAGCCGATACCGAAGAGGATACGCTTTACCAGACGGTTATCTGGGATGTCAGAGCCTATCACCTCAAGGTCCCCAACGGCGCATATACGGTGACACTGAAGTTCTGCGAGCCGCATTACGGCGAGGCGGACAAGCGAGTCTTCGGCGTCAAGCTCCAGGGCAGGAATGTCATCGAGAATCTCGATATCTTCGCCAGGGTCGGCAAGAACAGGGCGCTGGATTACACATTCGACGACGTGAAGGTAACCAAAGACTTCTTGAATATAGATTTTGTGCACCAGGTGGAGTTTCCGTGCATCGCCGGCATCGTCATCCAGGGCCAGGGGGTGACAAGGAAGATCAACTGCGGCGGCCCAGCGTACCAGGACTACCAGGCCGACCTGCCCGCCTCCCCCTCCGACACGAGGCCGCGAGATTTGCCCGTCGGTGATTTCTACGCCGACTGGGCGAATGCGCAGTTCGGCCCACAAGCGGCGGAGCCTATCGCCAAGTTGTTCATAAGCCTGGATGGCGGACCATCAGCCACATCCGAAGGGCAGGGAAACACAAAACTGCCTCGGCCTTCCACCTGGATCGGCGGCCCCGGCGGAGTCAAGCCGGATGCAAGACCGTGGGAGCAGGCCGCCGGGGAATACGCATTTGTCGATGATCTGGCCAAACTGCGCCCGCTCGTCAGCGGCCCCGCCAATCTCGAACGGTTTGATTACTGGCTGAACAACTTCCGCTATTTGCGGGCCGTAGGCAGAGTAAGCTGCACCTGGGCGCGCTTTGACGCAGCAATGAAAAGAGTCAAGGATGAGAAAGACCCTGATACGCAGAAACGATTAGCAAAAGAGATCGCCCTGCCGATCAGGAAAGAGCTGGTCGCCGACATCGCCGAGGCGCACAAGTATTTGCTGGCGACCGTCAGCACGCCCGGCGCGATGGGCAATGTGACCAACTGGCAGCAGCATGTAATGCCCGCGCTGCTCACCCAGCCGGGCGAAGAACTGGCCAGGATTTTGGGCGAGCCTCTGCCCGATGACGCGATGCCTTCAAAACGATATGAGGGCCCGGCCCGGCTCTTTGTACCCACCGTCCGCACCAGTTTGGCGCCAGGCGAAGACCTGATACTAAAAGTGATCATTTTGCCCGAAGGCGAACACAAGGATGCGGCGTTGCACTGGCGGCCGATAGGCGCCGGCGATTTCAGCAGGATTGCGCTTACCCACATCGCCCGCGGAGTCTATTCGGTCGCGATTCCCGCCGAGGAAATCCAGCGGCGCGACATAGAATACTACGTGGAGGCAAGCCCGCCGGTGATTGGGCGGGCAAGCCCTGCTGAGGGTCGCAAGCTCGTCTTCCCCGCAGGCGCGCCGCAGACAAACCAGACGGTTGTAATAATTGACCGCGAGTAACGCGATGGCGCCCGATATGGGACGTTGCAATATGATTACAGCGAAAATGGCCTCATCCATTTCCGAAAGGAGAAATTAGAGTGAGCAAACGAGATCATAGTCGGCGTGATTTTCTAAGGGCCGTGAGTTTGGGGGCTGCATCACTGTCTATGCCGGGATGGGCGGCGCGTGCCTCTGAAGAGCGTGCAAGCAAGACAGCGAAAGACAGGCCCAACATCCTGTGGATTCTGTCCGAGGATATCAGCCCCGATTTGAGCTGTTACGGCGCGCCGCTGGTGCAGACCCCCAACTTGGACAAGCTTGCGGGCGAAGGCGTGCGCTTTACGCAGGCGTTTACGACCGGCCCGGTGTGCTCGCCCAGCCGATCCGCAATGATTACGGGGATGTACCAGACGAGCATCGGCGCCCACAATCATCGCAGTCACCGCGACGACGGCTATACACTGCCCGAACCGGTCCGGCTGATTACAGAGTACTTCCGCGAAGCGGGCTACTTCACCGCTAACGTCAAGACGGCGGCGCCCGGCGTCCAGGGGTCGGGCAAGACCGATTTCAATTTCAAATTCGGCAAGGCGTATGACGGCAGCGACTGGAACGAGCGAAAAGCCGGCCAGCCTTTCTTCGCTCAACTATCCATCAATATGACGCATCGCGGCGGGCACTGGAAGACGCTGCGAGAGAAGTTAGACAACCCGGTTGACCCGGCCAAGGTCAAGCTGCCGCCCTACTACCCGGACCATCCTGTGGCGCGCGACGACTGGGCCACCTATCTCAATTCAATCCAGGTTATGGACGGTTACGTGGGCAGGATTATGGAGCGACTGGATGAGGAGGGCCTTGCGGACAACACCGTTGTGATTTTCATCGGCGACAACGGCCAATGTCACGTCCGCGGAAAGCAGTGGCTGTACGACGGCGGCATCCACATCCCGCTGATTGTCCGCTGGCCCGGCAAGCTCAAGGCAGGCCAAGTCTGCGACTACCTCGTAAGCGCCATCGACATCTCGGCCACCGTCCTGAAAATCGCCGGCATCGAGCCGCCTAAGCATATCGAAGGGGAAGTCTTCCTCAAATCAACCGGCAGAGGTCCTTGGAAACCCGCCGACAACCGCAAGTGCATAATCGCCGCCCGCGACCGCTGTGACGAAACCGTTGACCGCATCCGCTGCGTCCGCACCGGACAATTCAAGTACATCCGCAACTTCATGCCTGAGCGGCCCTACACTCAGAAGAATGAGTATAAGGAGACTTCGTACCCCATGCTGAACCTGATGAAAGAGCTGCACGCCGAGGGCAAGCTCACGCCCGTACAGGCCCTGTTTATGGCGCCGCGAAAGCCGGACGAAGAGCTTTTTGACCTCCGCAGCGACCCATGGGAGATAAACAATCTCGCAGGTTCGCCGGACCACCGGAAGACCCTCAAACGGATGCGGGCAATCCTGGAAAAATGGATCAAGGATTCCGGCGACCAGGGCCGGTTCCCCGAACAAGACAGCTCGATAACACCGCGCGACAGGGAGAGGATAAGACAACAACAGGAACAGCCCCGGCAAACCTTAGACTCAACGCCCCGGAAAAGCTGACGGCGTTCACACGCCCTAAGCAACACGGCTGCACGCGACCGAATGGCCGACTGCGATGCGCCGGCGGGCCTCATGAATTGGCCGGCGCAGCGTTATTTTAGCTTGAGAGGCAAACCTTTGTCGCGAGCCCGCGAGACAAATGCCTTGATCTCTTTCAACAGCAGCTCCATCTGCTCGGCGTTCTCAAGCAGAGTCTCGTAGATCTCGCCGTCATTGACGAATCGCCCGGCGGAGCCTTCGCCGCTATCGACCTTTTCAAGAATCGCCCGCAGCTCCGACAGCGTTTTGCCAAGCTCTCCGCTCGCATCAACCACCGCCACCACGAGCCTTTCGGCCTTGGCATCCGCGCTCGTCAAAACATCAGACCCCGTGTTCACGAACTTCCTGAAATCCGCAATTGCCGGCTGGGCCTCCGCGATCGCAGGGCGGGCCTGCTCAATCGCCTTGGAGGCATCCGCCAACGTCTGCTCAATTCGCCCCAGGGTCTGCCTGGCCTCTCGGAGCCTGTCGCCGGCCTGCTTCGATGCCTCCGCCAGATTGTCCAGAGTCACCTTGATATTCTCCTTGTTATTCGGGTCGCCGATTATGGCGTTGGTGCTGTCCATAACCTCAATCAGGCTCGTTATCAAATCGTCGAGCTTCTTCTGACTTTCGGCGGGGAAGAACTCGCTTGTCACACCCGTCGATCCCTGCAGCTTGCTCCCTTTAGCAAGTACCGGCCCGGTCGGCTCATTAACGTCATAATGCGAAAGCTTCAACTCAATGTAGCTGCTGCCCAAACCCCGCGTCATCAGCTTCACCTCAACATCCGCAGGGATATCGCTGTATTCATTGTCGATGCTGAGCACAACCAGTGTCTGATGGTAAAATGCCCCGGTATTCAGGTCCTTCATCACCTTGGGCGGCTTTACCGCCGTCACCCTGCCTATCTGGTAGCCGCAAAAACGAACGGCCGTATCCGGCTCGACTCCGGGAGACGTGGGAAACTGAACGAACAGGTCATAAGAGCCAACTTTGCTCACGAGCCTGGGCAAATCCCCGAACTTGAACACCAGCCATCCGAGCGCACACATGCCGGCCACTACAAAAACGCCTACAATGATATTGCGTCTTCTCTGGATGGTCTCATAGTCACTCACTTCTTGGATCCTTTCAAATCAGTCCGGCCTTCCATAAACAGCTCCCTTATCGCGCGCAAAGGATAGCCGCTGCCGTTAAGCCTCTTTATCAGCTTGACCCGCTCGATAGTCCTGGCGTCAAACAAGCGTCTGCCTGTCGGCGTAATTTTCGCAGGCTCAAGCAAGCCAACCATAAGGTAATATTGCAGAGACTGCCGGGAAATGCCAGCTTTTTTTGCCGCCGACCCTATTGGCACTAATTCGTCTTTTTGACTCAAGCTCTGCCCTCAACAAATGCGCCGGCCAGGGCGTTGCACCTTTCTTGCCCATCTTAGCAACCCAGGCCCGCATTTCGTAAGTCCTGTTACTGCGCCGTCATTTCGACCGGAGCGATGCGAAGCATCGCGCAGCGGAGAAATCTATCTTTCCAAAATAGCAACTTATTCGCATAATCGTCCTATTTGCGAAATACGGTACTAGGCCCGCATCCGGCGGGTTCGTCTATTTTATCGGGTGATTCGATGCCGGTGATGAGTTTTTATGCCCATTCCACATCATTTTCCGGGCTTTTTTTCGGCCCGCCGGGGCGGGCTTCCTTTTGCTTCCGATTGCCAGCCTTTTCAAACGCCGCAGCCGCCAGCCCCAGAAACGACGCCTTCACCTGCTCAAGCGTCGGTCCTCCTGATGCCCTTTCGGACTCGGAGTCGCATAGTCTTTCCGACCATCGAGGCGAAATCATCACCACGTAATCGAAACCGGGTGGAATCCGGTCCTGGCTTTGCCGAAAGGCCTCACGCAACAGCCTTTTGAGCCGATTGCGCACGACCGCGTTTCCGCACGATTTGCCGACGGAAACACCGAGGCGCGGATAATCGCAATCATTTTCCGCCAGGCAGACAATGAGCAGGCCATCACGGGCGCTCATTTTACGAGCAATGACAGACCTGAACTGCCTGTTGCTGACAAGCCTCTTCCTTTTCGAAAACGAATACGGTTTCACCGTTCCACCGCTCCGACACAAGGTCCGACGCTATACAACATGCAGCTCACAACAAAGAAGCTTCCGCCGCCTACTTCGCATCCGCCGTCAAACCGGGCCAGTCATCCGTGCGGAACGGTGAAGCCGGCAGACCCTCGACGTTGTAGAGATTGCATACAGGATTGTCCGCCCAGGCGTAGCGAACTGCCGCCGGCTTGGCGACCCCCTCGCTGCTGACCACAACCGCAGCCCCCTCGATCTTCGCATCGGCCCAGACGAACTTCTTGTCGTCGCCCGCTATCGCAAAGCCCTTGAGCAAACCGTCACCCTTCGCCACAAGCCCACCGCCAACGTGATCGAAACCCAGCGTAATCTTATTGCCCTCGACCTTCATCAATTTATAAATTGGCCCGGAATAGACGATTTTCCTGCCGTAAGTCGTGCCCAAAGCCCACAGCGCAAGACGCTTGCCCACATCCTGCTTGTTCTTGGGGTGTATGTCCTTGGCGTCTCCAATGTCTATGATTACGGCCTGGCCCGTATTGGGCAGACTTAGAGTCGTAAGCTGAGCCTCTCGCAGCTCGGCCCACGCGCTATCGTTCGGTTCGGGTCTGACATCCATAAAATTGGCCAGCTGCGCGAAGAGGAAGGAAAAATCGCCCTGCCCCCAGTTGCTGCGCCAGCATTTAATCATCGCCGGAAACAGCTTGCGATATTGATACGCCCTGCCCGCATTCGACTCGCCCTGATACCAGATCGCCCCGGCAATCCGGTACGGAATCAAAGGAGCAATCATCGCGTTGTACAGGCCGGCAGGCGAGTGCGGACTGCCCGGCCCGAACGGCTCACCCGGCCTTCCCGGCGCCTCTTTTCCCTCAGACTTGGCCTTCTCAGCCGCCTGCTTCCACTCTTCGAGCTTCTGCTCATATTCCTTTTTCGCCTCCGGATACTTGGCCACCGCGTCATCAAACCGCTTCAAAATCGGGGCAAAATCCGCATCGCTCTCGAGCATATCTCTTTTCGTCCAGGCCTCCGCCGGGGTGCCGCCCCACGATGTGTGAATCAAGCCGACCGGAACGTCAAGCTCCTTATGCAATTCCCGCCCGAAGAAGTAAGCCACCGCCGAAAAACCCGGGACCGTCTGCGGGCTGCATTCGACCCAGCTTCCCGTGCAATCCGCCTTCGGCCCATCGGCCACCTCCCGCCGAACGCTGAACAAGCGAATCTTGGGATACTTGGCAGCGGCGGTTTCTTCCTGCGCGTTGGCCGACGATTGAACCGCCATCTCCATATTCGACTGGCCCGAACCCACCCACACCTCGCCAACGAGGATGTTCTTGATTGTTATCGTATTCTTGCCGGCCAGAGTCATTTCGTATGGCCCGCCCGCCTTCGGCGCGCTCATTTGAAATTTCCACTTGCCGTCCTTGTCCGCCCGGACGCCCCACTGCATACTATTCCAGCTTACAGAGACCATAATCTCCTCATTCGGCTCGGCCCACCCCCAGATAGCCGCCTTTCCGCCCTGCTGCACGACCATATTATCCCCAATAATCGCCGGCAGCTTGATATCGGCGCAAACACTGCCCGCACCAACCAGCAGCAAAACAATAACAAGCCACCGGCAAACCGCCTGACTACGACCAATTCTCGTCTTTCCCATCTTGACTACTCCTTGCAAAACGAAACAACCACTTCTGCAAACACAATCCTGCCATACAACAAACGCAGAATACTATAAACCACCCCGCCCTCTTTGCCAAACACTTTCCCGAAATGCGGCTCAAGGCCGGAATGACACCCTCCACGGACAATCTCCTTCAGAAAGTGTGTTCCTGCCTACAAGATGAAGTACGCCTTATCTTGACAGGCTTACCCTGGCGCAGTATAGTATAAACCAGAGCAACGAGGTATTCACCATAGACGATTTAATCACGCTTGGCCGGCGAGTTCGACCGGTGCCCGTTGGAAGACCGCCGAAAAAACGGGCGAAAAAGTTAAGGTAGTGAACAATAATAGGTGGCTGTTCATAGTTCGTCCACAGAGGTAAAAACTGGCCATCTTGCAAACTGATGAATTGGAGGATTATTTGCAATGTCAATATCTGATATCTTCCGAATTAACGAGCTTAAAGCAAATCTTGCACAAATACAAGAGGAACGGGATTCGTTAAAAAAAGAATTAGCTGACTATCAACAGGTTCGAAAACAACGCGATGCATTAAAAAAGCTTGTACCCGAAACAGATATTTATCGCCAGTTAAAAAGTAGCATTTCTCTTCTGGAGAAACATAAAATTGAAATTGCTCAACAGGTAAAAAGTCTGGAGTCGAAGTTTGAAGAACGAAAGCTGGAACTAAATTTAACTTATAAACAGCAAGAACAAGAATTAAAACAGCAACTCCGCAATTTAAATAAACAAATCTCGGACAAGAAAGATGAATTGATTATCCTTGAAGATAGTATTCTCCTTCAATCTTTTGGCTTTTATACGCCAAAGTATGATTTTGAAAATTCTGAAATCTATAGGATTAAACTGGAACAAATTCGTAACCAACAAGCCGCGACGGTTAAATCACAAAAGGCGGCTTATTGTACTGAAAGCTTTACTCTCAATAATAGCGTAAGGGAAGGCGAGCGGATGATTAAGGATTATGTAAAGCTTATCTTGCGGTCATTTAATAACGAGTGTGATGCCAGCATACTTAAAGTAAAATTCAATAATATCAAATCCATAGAGAAAAAAATTACTAAAGCGTTTGACATACTCAATAATCTTGGACAGCGAATGAGCATTATCATTTCTGCCGATTACCTTAATCTTAAGTTGTCGGAGTTGTATCTTTGTTATGAATACCAGGTGAAAAAACAGGAAGAAAAAGAAGAACAAAGACGTATCAGAGAACAGATGAGGGAGGAGGCAAAGGTTCAAAAAGAAATCGAAGAAATGAAAGCTAAAATAGAAAAAGAAGAGAAGCATTTTAATCAAGCGATGTCATCGACAAATGAACTGCTTCAAAAAGCAAAAACGGATGCTGAACGGGAATTGCTTAGGAACGAATTGACAAATATCCAGGAAAAACTGTCAGGCATTGAGAAAGACAAACAGGATATTTTGTACCGAGAGCAGCAGACTCGTGCAGGCTATGTTTATATTATATCCAATATTGGTTCATTCGGGGAAAATGTTTACAAAATTGGAGTAACACGTCGATTAGATCCTCAGGAACGAGTGGATGAGTTGGGAGACGCTTCTGTACCGTTTTATTATGATGTACACGCGATGATATTCAGCGATGATGCGCCATCTCTTGAGAATGCATTACATAAGACATTTGAAGATAGAAGATTGAATAGAATCAATTTACGAAGAGAGTTTTTCCATGTGAAATTAGAAGAAATCGAAGAAGTCGTGAGAAGAAACTTTAATAAGCCTGTGGAATTTACTAAACTGGCTCGAGCGGAACAATATCGTCAATCTTTAATGTTAAAAAATAATGAGACTCTATTAGCCCGTCAACGTTGATCTTGTTAGTTGTCATTCCTGCGAAAGCAGGAATCCACAACCCTTACCCGCCTGCTGAGCGAGCAGCACCCACAAATTCAATTGCGAGTGGCTACTAGGGGCCAGTCCGGCACGATGGAGGTAAGCTACAGGGGCACTACGATTGTGCAAGTTCTTTGAGCAGGCGGATGGCGGTTTGGGTCATTTTTTCACCGCCGCCAGAGGCGATGCGGGAGTTGACCGTTTCGTAGCTGCCCTCGGCGAAGGCCTTTTCTGTGGGGATGTAGCCGGGTGCATCCTGGCACAGCTCGATTACCAGCGTCGTGGCGAAGGGGCTGGCTTGCTTGATAGCAAGGCCCAAATCCACAAAGACCTCGCCCGGCAGGCCGACCACAGCCACGTCACGGCTCAGCCGAAAGACCTGGACTTCAAGGCCGATAGTATCGCCGCCGCGCAGCTCGAGCGATAAAATCTTATACGCCTTGACCTGGTCGAGAAACGGCAAATCCGGCGTGCCCACCTTCTTGATATTCTCGCGGGCCCAGGCGATATCATCCGGGCCGTATCTCTGAAGAGGCACTTGCACCACCTCGCTTCGCACGGCCAGCGCAGGGGCGGAGACCGCTTTTAGATCTCTTGTCGCGGCGCTCACCGTATCGCCAAGCGTTCCGCCTATGTAGTCGGTCTTGAGGCGTTCCTTTTTCGTAACGTCGATGTGGTTGATGTCGCCGCACGTGCCCGTGCCGAAGAGCAGGACGAATTTGTCCCCGTATTTCTCGCGGAGCGATTGCTCTATGTAATAGGGATAATCCGCCGCGTACAGAGTCCCGCCTACGGTGTCGAGGTGCAGCGCGAAGTTCACAATCGCCGCGAGAGGCGAGGCTTTTTCAGTCTCTTTGAGGAACACGATCCCAACACCGGGGTCTATAGGCCCGGCGGCCTGGACAATGTCGGGGTTCAATACGCCGGGATTGAAGCGGACGGTCCCATCTTTCATGCGGAATCGTCGATTGAACGAAAGGCCCTGCTGCCGCGTGACGCCCGCTTCAATGCGGACGGGCCTGGCGGCCGTATCAGCCTGCGTTATGACTTCGACGAGCTTTGCGACAAACTCAGACGGGTAATCACCTGTTTCGCAGGGGTCGCTGCCGTGCTCGGCGACGGCTGTATCGTGGAAGTGCTTCCTCAAGGCGCCGAAATAGAGCGGCCCCGTGTGACTGTGTGTTGCGGCAATGAGGATATTCCCGGCGGGGATGCCGGTTCGTTCGGCGGCCTGCCTGCGGGCGTGCGAGGAGACATCCTGCGATATGCCTATTATGTCGCAGAATACCATCGCCGCACTTTCGCGGGCCTGCTTGAGAACAACAGCCTTGGCGCGGAGCGGATTCGATACGCCCGTGCTCAGCCGTTCGTTGAAGTACCCGCTCATTCGGTAGCCGAGAGGCGGAGTGATATCGACAACGGCGATACCCGCCCTCAGAACGTCCGACAACGCCGCAGGCGCCGCCGCCAAAGCAGCGGCGGACTGGCCGGTCAGCTCCTCCAGGAACTGCCGGGCCTTCCTGGCCTCGGCCAGAGTCTTGACCAGGTCGCCTGGTTCGAGGCACTCGACAACGAGCGCACCACGTTTGAAGCCGCCCTCCTTGAGCCGGGCCATCACCTTAGCAAAATCCACCTGCCCCGTCCCCGGCGTCACTGCTACATTCTTAGGGTGCTTGTAATCCTTTATGGACATCCCCACCACAAGCCCATCGACCGTCGCGGCATCGGCGACCGGGTCGAGCTTGCCTTCGGAGTAGTAATAAATGTTGCCCGGGTCGTACCAGATTCGGAAGTTCTTGTGGCCGACCGCTTCAATGGTCTTTCGGCATTGCGGGCCGGTGGCATTGAGGCCGCCGTGTGGCTTGATGCTGATGCCGATACCCTTCTCGGCGGCGTAACCGCAGCACTCGGCAATGGCCTTGTAGTATGCCTCGTAGAGCTTCTCGTCGCCGACCCCGCCCATCAGCAGGTTCCTGGCCCCGCACGCGGCGCAATTGTCGATAAGCCTGCGCAGGCCGGCAATCCCCGCTTCCAGCGATTCAGACACGGGGATATCGCCGCCATACACCGACGGCACAGCCAAGCCGCGTTTTTTCACCTCTTCGCCGACCTTCCCGGCCTCTTCGAGCGTGGTCGAGACGGAAATCACCAGGCGCGTGTCGGACTTGGTCGTCATCAGGCCCGCGTACTTGAAGCCGGCCTCGGCAATCGCATCGAGCGCGACCCGGTAATCGTACTGGTCCCAGGGCCGCGTATAACAGCCAATCTGCCAGCGCTCCTTGCTTCTTGATTCTTCCGCAGCCAAGCCGGACGCCAGCCAGGGCATCGCCACGCCTGCCGCCCCGACTTTCAGCGATTCACACAGGAAATCCCGCCGTGACACATTGTTCAATGAATTCATTTTCGTTCTCCTCGCTATCTAATCGCGCTGTCAACCCTCACGAATCTCGCGTTTCTGCGCGTCATAGACCGTTCGTTTGCCGGTGTCGTACGACTGCATCGCCATTATGACAGCGACCGCGTGCTGATAGCCGGCGTCAATGGAGGCGTTCGGCGTCCCGCGCGTCCGCAGGCACTGGAGCCAGTCGAGGAAGTGGTCCGGGCGAGCAACGTCCTCGACCCGCTTCTGGCCCCGAATCTGGCCCATCCTCTTGCCTCCTCCTTCCGCCGAGAGCATCGGCTCGGTCCAACTGACCATATCGAGCACGCCCTGATCGCCGAATATCTTGAAGCTGTTGCCGCTGCCGTTGCCGAAGTTCGTCGAGTAGCTGACCATAAAGCCCTCCGGATAAATCCAAAGGGCCTGGACGTGGTCGGGACAGGTGAACTTGTGCTCGTCCTTCCAGGTGAATGTCCCTCCCAAGCAAACGCAGCTCGCGGGGAATTTGGCGCCGGTGATATAGTGCACCAGGTCGATGAAATGGCTGCCGAATCCGGGGACCGGCCCGTCGGAGAATTCACGGTATCCGTACCAGCCCGAGTACAGCACCGGGTCGAACGCCCGCATAGGACGGTCCATCAGGAACTCTTTCCAGTCCACGTCCTCGGCCTTGACCTCCTTGACGTAACCGTACCAATAGGGCTTCTCCCCGTTGCGGCACTGTTCGATTCGCGCCACCGTCCCGAGGATGCCGGTCTTGTAAAGCTCCCGACATCCGGTAAAGCTCGGCAGGCTGCGCAACTGCGTGCCAATCTGGACGACTACATTGGCCTTCTTGACCGCGTCGCAGGCGTCTATGAGCCCGTCGAGCCTCATCGCCAGCGGCTTTTCGCAATAGGCGTCCTTGCCGGCCTCGGCGGCGGCCTTGAGATGCGTCGTGTGCTGATGGTCGCAGGATGCGATCATAACTGCGTCCACATCTTTGAGCGCCAGCAAATCGCGGTATGACGAGAACTTCCGCGCCTCGCGCCCGTACCACTCCTTGGCCGTGGCTGAGGCGACCTCCTGCCGGACCCGCCACGGGTCGCAAACCGCCGTGATTTCGATATTCTGGCTCTTGGCGTGCTCGTTCACGCCGGCCATGTGCGCGCCGACGCCGCGACTCCCGCAGCCTATGACACCGATTGAAATCCGCTCATTGGCGCCGATGACGCGAGAGTAGCTCGTCGCGGACATCGCCAAAGCGGCGCTGCCGGCGGCGGCAGCCTGTAAAAAACCTCGACGTGAATAAGAACCTCGCATAGTAAATCCTCCAAAAGGGACTAACCTGAACAAAGCCCCATCCTGTATTCCTTTTCTGCAGACCCGCTGGGCTACGCAGCCAAGCTCAATTGTCGCACATTATACCAAAGCCGCACCGGGAACGCACAACCATTTCCCTTGCACAACCACCCTGATTTGCTAAATTGATGAAAATCAGCCGCCAAACAGACGAATCCGTCGGCGGCTGTCATACGATCCATTCGGAAAGGCGAAAAATGGCAAACTTGGCATACCTCATCACGATTATTGCCGCAGTCTCTTCAAACCAGGCCCTCGAGCCTCACCGCATCATCCTTACCGACGTCGGGCAGAACGTCTATATCGAGACCCTCCACATTACTTCCCGCCAAGTCACGCCCGACTGCCCCATCCCGTGGTCGGTGGATAAATATGTCCTCCACGGCGGCAGACAGGAAGGCGTCGAGGTCATCGAGGTCAACAACGGCAGGGGCCGCTTCACCATCGTCCCCACACGCGGAATGTCCATCCAGCAGGTGATTATGGATGATTTGCGTCTCGGCTGGGATTCGCCGGTCAAAGGCCTCGTTCATCCGAAATTCGTCAACCTCAGCGAACGGCAGGGACTTGGCTGGCTGTACGGCTTCAACGAATGGATGGTCCGCTGCGGACTGGAGTTCTTAGGGGCGCCGGGGCCGGATGAGTTCATCGACAATACCGGCAAGAAATCGTCGATGGACCTGACCTTGCACGGAAAAATTGGTAACATCCCCGCCTCGCAGGTCGAAGTGATTATCGAACGCCGACCCCCCTACCGCATCCGAATACGAGGAAGGGTCGAAGAGGCCTGCCTGCACGGGCCGAAACTCGAGCTCCTCGCAGAGATATCAACACTGCCTAACTCCAACACGCTGCAAGTATCGGACACGATAACCAACCGCAGCACCGTCGAGCAGGAATTCGGCATCCTCTACCACGCCAACTACGGCCCGCCCCTGATGGAACAAGGCGCAAAATTCATTGCACCCGTCCGCCGTGTCACGCCGATCAACGACATCTCGGCTTCCGGTCTGAAAAGCTATGACTCGTATCCAGCCCCGACGCCGGGAGTGCCCGAACACGTCTTCTGTATGCAGCTTTGGGCTGATGAGAACAACAATACAAAGGTAATGCTCCGCAACGCCAAAGGCGACAAAGCCGTCTCGATGGCCTTTTCCATCGAGCAACTGCCCTGCTTCACGCTCTGGAAGAACCCGGTCGCCCTTGAAGACGGGTATGTAACGGGGCTTGAGCCGGGCACCGGCTTCTCCCGCAACAGGTCGGTCGAGCGAAAATTTGGCCGGGTCCCCAAGCTCGCCCCGCACCAGAGCCGCTCATTCACGATAGACTTCGCCCTTCACTGCGATAAAGTGAGCATAGACGCCGCAGCCGACGAAATCGCCCGAATCAAGGCCGAACGCAAAACCCAGATGGACAACGACCCTCTCCCCCTCGAATAAACCCAGTGACTCAGCGGATCAGCCTGCGATGGGGTCACGGGAGGTAAAGCGGGCGAGGTGGGGGTTGTACTGGCGGGCGCGGAGGTAGTATTCTTCGATCTCGGAATCGAAGTATTGGCCGGTGAAGCGGAAGGGATTATCGAGCGTTCCGCCGGATTCTATTGTCTGGCCAAACGGCTCATAAGTGTAGTAGTTCTGCACTGCGCCTGCTTCATCAATGACCAGCCGCACCGAGCCTAACCTGTCGTGGAGGTAGAAGTACCTATCAGCCGAAGTATCCCCATCGTGCTGTGCCAGAATCTCGCAGTTCCCGTAAATATATGTTTTTGTCAAAGAGCCGGTGGACGGATTGATTTCCAATAGTATTGTCGGCAGATTCCCCGTGATGTCAACAACATATTTGCTCTCGACAGCTACACCGGCGGCCGTCGGCCTATTCAGAAAAACTCCTAAGCAGGTTCGGGCAGATCCAAGACCCAAGCGAGCTTTGTTTGGAAAACAAGTTCTGAACGGGGCTTGCCGTTGGGAGTCTTGTACTGACTACCCGATTTGCTGTCCTTGAAGCCCCAAGAGAAACGCTCGGTAACCTCGACTTGTGCCAACAGGCCAGGCACTTCCTCGAAAGGCTCGTTCGACTCAGCCAAACATTCCACGCTGCCGACAAAAATAAAATGCCCTAGGTAAAGATGACAGTCGGGTGCGAGTGTCGTGACGTAGGAAAGCTCGGTTTCCTTCCTGTAATCCACACCTATTTGCAACAACACTTCCCGTACAGTTGGCGGATAGGCGGAATCTCTTTGTGCAAGAAAATTCAAGCAAAAATCACAGTCACAAGAATCAGCATTGCCTGCGCTGGCAAGCGTATATAGCTTCCTTGTGGCATCAGGGTCGTAGGTCACTCGCCATGTTCCGATATTCATTGTTAACACATCTACACTCCAAGCGCGAATGCCAACCATCCGCAATACCGCTCGAAAGAGCAATGGTGGCGACAAAGATAATCAGCCGCTCATCATCCGGGCCAATAGAAGGTCGATATCTGTACCAATCCATCTATTACTGCTCCGTTAACGGCTACGGTAAATCCCTCGACACTAACAACAAGGCCTGTAAATACTCCGCTCACGGCACCGCTCAACTTGGTTGCAGTGGCACCATGGACTGCCATAAATGCTCCGGCTTGAGAACCGAAATAATTGACTAGCGGGTCCAACTCGTGCCCGAGCTCGCTGGAGTCGAATATGTGATGCAACCTATTGGCCAACGTCATCGGATTATAAGCTGGGCGGTTGCTACCCATTGAAATCCCTTGTACAAACCACCCTATTTCCGCTGCCCTTACATACGCTGCCATGTAAACCTCTCCGGCCAACCTCCATGCCTGTTGAGCAAACGCATAGCCTGTTGAAGCCGCGGTGCCCGCCGCCACCGACATTGACGTCATCAACTCGCTCAGAGATTTTCCCCCGCTGAGATCGGTTCTGTTTATCGGATCGTTAAGGCAGTACAGATACTGGTGAACAGTCATCGGCTCCAAGAATGTGCCTTTTACCGGGTCGCGGGAGGTGAAGCGGGCGATTTGGGGGCTGTACTGGCGGGCGCGGAGGTAGTATTCTTCAATCTCGGAATCGAAGTATTGCCCGGTGAATTTGAACGGATTCTCTGTGGTCTCTGTGCACTCTGTGGCAAACATCTCCCCGAACGGCTCGTACGTGTACGTGTTCTTCACAGCGGATTGATCGTCAATCACCAGCCTTACCGAGCCTAACCTGTCGTGGAGGTAGAAATACCTATCAGCCGAAGTATCCCCATCGTGCTGCGCCAGTAGCTCGCTATTTCCGTAGATATAGGTTTTCATAATGTTTCCGCTTGCCGACTCAATTTCCATCAATATTACCGGCAGCTCGCCTGTCATGTCAACTACGTATTTTCGTTCGGCGGCCGATAGGATAGTGATGGACCCAGAATACCTTCCATTCAACCAGCTGGAGTAGCTTACAAACGAGCCGGGAGGTATAATCAGATGGTGCAAGCGTCTGACGAATAGAAAGCCGAAGCTATGCCCTTGAGGAAACTACGATGAGTACGATATTGACTTTGAACAGATGGATAGCGGCCTTGTTCACAGTGACCACGGTCAGCCTGCTATCATCATCCGAATCTCATGCTTCTTTCAACTCGGCGAGCGGCGTCCAGACACGGGTCTCTATCCGAGACGCCTATTGGCGCCTGAACGATCATTTGACGTATTCGGCCAGCCAGGCGGAAGGGCTCCTCATGAACGTACGGATGGTCAACGCCGTTTTCGAGGACAAGGGCCGCCCCGGATTCAGCGCCGATGAGAACACCAACGAGTTCATTGCAAGGGTCCCGCAGTACGCGGACAAGGGTATTCGCGCGTTCACCGTGAACCTGCAGGGCGGCTTTCCCGGCTACGAAGGTGCTGTTAACTCAGCATTCAATCCCGATGGTTCACTTCGCACGGACTACATGCACCGCGTGATGCGAGTCATTGAGGCATGCGACCGCAGCGGCGTTGTCGTCATCCTTGGATGCTACTACCAGCGCCAAGATCAAATCCTCACGGACGAGAAAGCAGTGAGGGCGGGTGTCCTGAACACTGTCCGCTGGATCGATGAATCCGGCCATAACAACGTCGCTCTGGAAATCGCCAACGAATTCAATCATTCCGGATTCGACCACCCAATCCTTAAGAGGCCTGAGGGCCAAGTCGAGCTGATACGGCTGGCAAAGAATGTGTCGCCCAAACTGCTGGTGTCAACAAGCGGACTGGGCGATGGAATGTTGCCGGACAATGTTGCCGGGGCGAGCGACTTCCTGCTGATCCACTTTAACGGCACCAAACTCGACGATATTCCCAAACGGATTCAAGCGATGAAGAAGTACGGCAAGCCCATCGTGTGCAACGAAGACGAAAAGACGGGCATGGATGGCGCAAGGGCGGCCGAGCTGTGCGTTGCCAACGGGGCGTCGTGGGGTCTGATGCAGGTGGGGGTCAATCAGCACTTTCCGTTCACCTTCCAGGGGGTGGCGGATGATCCTGAGGTCTATGCCGCGATCCAGCGACTGACCCGTGCAAATTCAGCTTCCATTGAGCCTGACAGGACCTACTTTCCCCCGCCTGAGTCACAAGGGGGCTGGCGCAAGCTCGACGATCCTGACGAGATCCGCCGGGCTGCCGGTATGGAGCCGGCAAAGCTGGACGACCTGAGACAGTGGTTGCTCGCAAGCGACAAGCGAGAATTCGCTGCCGTCGTGATCCGGCGCGGATACGTCGTTCTGGAAGTCGAGCGCGGCAATAGCGCCAAGACCGATGCTCGACGTGTGGCTTCCGTGTCAAAGGCGATCTGCGCGACAGTGCTCGCCATCGCCTCCGAGCAGAGCCAACAGGGCAAGACGCCCAGGAAGATGACCTTCAATGACCGTGCCTTTGATTTCATTCCGTGGGCGCAGCCCCTCAGCGATCCGCATAAGGCACAGATCACGGTCAGACAATTGCTTAACCACACCTCCGGCCTATGTCCTGAAGCGACCGGCGCATCGAACGATGGTGCGTGGGAGTACATACTGGGCCACACCGGCGACCCTCGCACCGCGCAACTCGCCTTTGATCCCGGAACAGGCTGTGGCTACTCAACGCACGCCCTTTGCCATGCGTCACTGGTGTGCGAGACGGTCACGGGCAAGCCCTACGATCAGTTCGCCGTGGAAGCTCTCTTTAAGCCGCTTGGGATCGAGCACTGGTGGTTCCAGTACTTCGACGGCGGCGAGGGAGTCGGCCGGCATCCATCGCACGGAATGGGTATGCCCGCGCGCGATCTGGCTCGCATTGCCTATTGCATGTTGCATAGTGGGCGGTGGGGCGACCGGCAAGTCATCCCCAAATGGTTCGTGGACGAAACCGCCGCGCCGACGCAAGACGTGAAGACCCCCGAGATGCGTTGGAAGCTCAATCCAGAGATTTTCTCACACGGCTGGGAGCTGCCCTCGCGGCTGACGGGCGAGGGCGGTCGCAGCGGTCGCGGCATCCCAGCCGATGCGCGCGACAAGCCCGGCTCGGGCGGGCAGATCATCGCGTTCGTGCCCAGCCTCGATCTCGTCGTCACCCGCCAGACCGGCAGCAGCGGCGAATGGGAGTATGAAGAGTACCTTCGCCGAGCCTGTGCGGCTGTGGTGCAACATTCGGAATGACCGCGCAGAACTAAAGGAATGGAACGTGATCTCCAAGTGCGTGATGAGAGCTGGTTGAAATAGATGAGCCGAATAGAACGGAGAAGAAAAATGGGTGGCTGTCCCGAGTAAGCCCACGGGATTTTTCAATCGTGAGCAGTATACATTGAAAGAATCTAAGGATAAAAACAGAATAGTCTGACCACCGAAAATTATCTCAATTTGATTTAAAGGTCGCCTAAATGTATATCGTAATCATTTCTACAATTTATATCCTGATAGGTGTCTTCCGTGTTTGGCTACACTTCAGGGAACCTATTCATAATCAGCCCAATTATGTCAGGCGGAGAGACCTACCAATTATCCAGTGCTTTCTTTGGCCGTTGTTCATTTTGAGTGATATAACCTGGTACTGGCGAAAATGGAAAAGAACGCAAATACCTAATAAGATTTTTACGGCACAAGCTGATAAGAAAAACGAGAACATCAGAAAATTAGCTGCACAGATAGCTGAGAGGCACAATAAGTATGGTGTAACACTTACTGACCCAAGAACGGGTGAAGACTTGCTTGCAGGTATGACAGACGAACAGCGGGAAAAGTACAGGCAATTCAAAATAAAAACCAGCCGCATAATGGACAAACAAATCCATCTTGAAATGAAGGATATTTTCCCATTAATTTATAAAGCAAGGCAAGCTGAAGATCCTTTATCTGTATTATTGGCATTTGATCTACTGCATCTTAAGCCAGGTTTTACACTCAAGGCCTTTCCTTATGAATGCTGCGAAGGTAGTATAGGAAATGTCTGGGCAATGCCGGAAACATATGATGACAAGAAGTCTGAGCTGATAGACTTATTTAGCTTACCCAGACCGTTTCCTATTGAAAACTCTTGCTTGGATGGCCTTACAATGGGCGGTGAGAATATACTTATTCGCCCAGCTGAAGGGCTTGAAAACATAATGGATGCTATAGAAGGAGATGAATCTCTCCGTTCATACTTTTACGCCTCTCTCTTTGCAAGAGAAATAGCCGAGTTTGGAGCTTCTATGCATGGTGTGGTTTGGTCCTGCCATATAATTCTCGGTAGTGACCCATGGGATTTCTCTAAACTCTTTGGTTGGGATATGGGATCATGCGAAATCTTTGAGATGTCTGAATTTGAACAATTCAAACAGCAAGGGGATAATTGGATCTGGCTCAAAACTAAACCTATGGATTTCCGACCGTTTGTTGCTTTAGAGAAGGATATTGTTACGGTTAGATTTTATACCTATACAGGATTCGTGAACCAGACTATATATTGCTATACTGATACATATAAGTTGAAAAACTATGTATTCAATTCTAACGTGGAACCAATTGCCGATTCAGGTATAGGTTATATTATATGAAAAATGTGTTTTGTCTTTATTAATTTTCCCTCAATTTCCTTCGCCGCGGGCACTCTCAGACTTCATCATCTTCTGCGGGACGGCTAAAGAGAGCCAGGAGGAACCGCATACACACCCAAAGGACAACCATGAGTAGCAATAGGGCGACATCCAGCAGGAGTGGAGCCCAAAGGATGACCCACATCCAAGGCCAAGCGATGACGCCAAACAGTCTTAGTGACACCAATACAACTCCCGTCACAACCACTATTGCCCACTTCATTTGTGTGAGAACGAAACAAGAAGTGGCCACTGTGAGGAACACAGACCCCATAAACTTTTCCCTTTTCACATTGGATGCTTTCATGAGAGCCTCTCGCATATTGGGCTACGGGTCGTTGTCTTCGCACCAGTGCAAGTGTGATAGCTAACCCGAGATTCTCCCGCCTGTTCACCATTCTAACAATTGCCCGCCGCCGTCCAAAGGAAATCCCCGGCCAACACTCGCTTGTGCAAGAGTAATGTCCTCAACAGAATCAAACAGAGTCCCCAGAAGCCTCACAATCTGCAATACTCCTTCAATTCCCACGGTACCCGGGACGGTACGGGTGGCCGGTATCTTGCTGAACTGTTACCCTCCCATCGTGTTCAATATTTATGGGAATTACTCGCAGTAGAAGCAGAATTATGGCTGCGATTACTGCCGCTTTTATCGCAACCCAGAAAACCTCAACTATCCGATCTGCAATGTTTTCCTTTATTTTGTTTATTATGCTTTGCATTTGTTCCTACCTTTCGCATCAAGAGCGTAGCACAAGTGTTCTCGCTGACATCCCTCCCCCATTCTAACAATGGCCTTGCGAAGCTTGTCGATAGTAGGGTATTTCTTACAAATGCCTCGATGGGGACAATAGAAACTTCCTGAACTTCTGCCAAATCTTCTGTATTAGGTCAGGGTGGACTCCAAGAGTGCAAATCAAACCCCCGGTAACCACCACCACCGCCCCCCAACCGACAACGAGTTTTTCCATGCTCTCAGGTCCCCAACAGAACTTATATTCTGGGGGCCAACCTTGAACTTTTCTTATCGCTGCCCAATGTGGATTAAGCCCGACAAGGACGAACCCGGCTATGCCTATCCACAGGACTATTAACTGGGTCTTGTTCATTCTGGTCCTCCGTGCGTGAAAGTGAGATTCCCGTCGGTCAATACATCGGCAAAAAAGCAGGCTGAGTTAAGTATATAGACGCCTATGTAAAGTATAACCCACTTAAGTGGCTAAGCAAGGCAAGAAGACCGAATTTCGGCCATAACTGGTAAAAATCGGCTCCCTGCCCACCTTCTCCCTATCCCACTTGGCCCAATACTCACCAGTGGCACTCCTACCATCCTATCTGCTCCAGCAGACCCTACCTCAGAATTCTCCCTACCCCAGGGCGAACGCAAAGTCGCCCAAAGGGAGGAAGGTTAAATATTACGCCTGGTGAAATCGCGGTTCTCGACTGCAAGAACGTGGTTCCCGCAGACTGTCGCCCATCTTGATGGCTCGGTTTCCTGGACTTTGCGATTGGCCTGATCCGAATACGGCGAACCGTTGAAATTTCTATGCCAATATGGTAAGATATAAGTTAGACATTTTTGCAGTTAAAAAGAAGGAATAATTATGAGGTTCAAGTATTACTTATTACCGTGGCTGTTGTTATTCTCAACTATTGCTCAGGCAGAGTCTTTCAGCTACAAACCGTATCTTTCGGCCCCAAAGACACTCACTCTATTTTTTGAAACATTCAACAAAGACACAGGCCAAGTGGCAGTCAATGGGGGTGATTCGCGTCGTCCTACGGCGCCATTCACCTGGGACTGGGGCGACGGCAATGTTGAGGATGGCTGGTTTCCTATGCAGCACGTTTACGCCGACAAAGAGCGAAACTATGCTGTCACGGTTACAGCCCATTATAGCGACGGCACATCCGACCAGACAAAGGCCGCAATATACTTCACAGCCCCATCCATTCTGCCGATCCGGCTGCCGGATAGAATCACTGTGGCCATTCCCGATACGCAGGTGAGCCTGGACAGCCGTATGCCGGGATATGTGCCGCCGGCCGGATTGACTTCTATGGAGGACGACTGCTTTGTGACGGCGCCGCGTGAAACGATGGAGTATGTGCTCACGGTCGCGGCGACAATACAGATGGATTTTGTCGATCAGGATACTGAGCTGCCGGGCGGGAGTTTTCACCAGGTGGTTCTCAAAGACCCGGCCCTTGGCGGCGGCGGGATGTATTCATTGTGGTTCACCACGCCCGTTTCCTTTGCCGCCTCCTGTGAGGCGATGAATGGCACGATACAGTATTCGTCATTCTTCCACGAAATGGGGCACAACGTTACACTGAACTTTCCGCGTGCATTTCGTTACGGCGGCCGGATCGATGGATGTGCCAATGCTGTCTATTCCGAAACGATGGCCCAGATTTTTCAGCACGCCACTGCCTATGAAATGGTGAACCATGCTGGTCGATACGGGCTCGAAGAAGCACAGATCGCAGAGATTGGCCAACAGGCCCTGGCGACGTTCAGCGTTGTTAGAAATGCCTATCAGCGCTATATCGACAACGGCAGCATCTTCAACTCGTGGAATGACCCGGCGACGCAGGAGGATGAGACCTTCGATACCTTCATGACCATTGCATACAAATTCATCGAACACGCCGAAAACGGGGGCCTGGGCTTTCGAGTTCCGACCCGGCGGTTCTGCGATTTCCTGTCCCATTTCAATGAAGACTGGCACGGGCAGTACAGCCAGCACGTCAACAGCTCGCAGGCGGAGTCGTATCGGGCAACTCTGTTTGTCGCAGCCTTGTCATACACCTTCGGATCGGACAGGCGCGAGGAGTTCGCAGGGCTGAATTTTCCTATCGACGATCAAGTGTACGTGCAACTAATGGAGCGGGTGAATGAAGCGCCTTGCGGCGGTCTGGGCGCGGTCGAAGGTGATGTCAACCTGGATTGCAAGGTGGACTTCGAGGACTTCTGCACTCTCTGCGCCAATTGGCTTCAAGATTGGTCGATATGAGAGGCATAGCAAAGCAAAACACCTCAACGTCAGGGTTGACGCCTCCGGCGAATTCGATACAATCACCCTATAGCAGGTTCCACTGATTCGTTTGACAAGGAGAATCGAAAATGAACGAAAAACCCGGTAGTCTCGCACCGTATTCCCTGCGCAGAGTCTGCGCCGAAGCGCGCGGCGGCGGTTTGGCTGAGGCGGCGCTGCGCATAATGTTTCTGATGGTCGGCCTCAGTTTATGGGGTCCGGTTTGTGCATTTGCAGCGGAGGAATCGCTGCCGCGGGCTGCGCGGAGCGTGCACTTGTGGTATCCCGCAGAGCAAGGCGTCGTGTACTATAATGAAGTGACCGTGGAGAAGAGTTACCCGGGCAGCTATTTCTGTGTGTGCGGCTTCAAACACGGGTATTTCGGCATCCAGGAGTTGTCAGAGGATAAGAAGGTTGTGATTTTCTCGGTGTGGGAAGCGGGAAATCAGGATAATCCCAACGCCGTCGCAGAGGACCGGCGAGTTAAGGTGCTGCATGAGGGAGAAGGCGTACGTGTCAGCCGGTTCGGCAATGAAGGCACCGGCGGCAAGAGCATGTTCGACTACCAATGGAAGGTCGGCGAAACGTATAAATGTATGGTCAAGGCCTCCGTCGAAGGCGATCGAACAACTTATGCCGCCTATTTCTATCTCAACGAAGAAAAGAATTGGAAGCACCTGGCATCCTTCCAGACGATTACCGGCGGAGACTACCTCAGCGGGTATTACTCATTCATCGAGGATTTCCGGCGCGACGGGCGCAGCGCAGGGAATGTCCGTCGGGCACAATACGGCAACGGCTGGGTCAAGACCAAAGACAACCAGTGGCAACCGCTTACCCAGGCAACGTTCACGGCCGACGCGACACCAACGATGAATATCGACGCCGGAGTCAAGGATGGCCGGTTCTTCCTTCAGACCGGCGGCGACACGGAGAATCGTACTGCGCTGAAGTCGAGGATGGACTGCCCTATCGAGCAGATGAGTTGGCCGCAGGCCGGCTTTGACGACAAGTGGGAGCTGGTCTGGGCCGATGAGTTCAACAATGAAGGACTGGCGGACCAGAGCAAGTGGGATTATGAAGCTGGCTTCATACGCAACCGCGAGAGACAATACTACACAAAAGCCCGCATCGAGAACGCCCGTATTGAGCAAGGCGCGCTGATAATTGAGTCGCGCAAGGAGAAATACGAAAACGGCGAATATACCTCGGCAAGTCTGCATACATGGCACAAGGCCGAATGGTTGTACGGCCGAATTGAAGTGCGAGCGAAACTCCCGACCGGCAAAGGAATGTGGCCCGCAATCTGGATGCTGGGAACAAATAGAGACAAGGTCGGCTGGCCCGCCTGCGGCGAAATCGACATTATGGAGAACGTCGGATTCGATCCGGACACTATTTGCGCCAACATACATACGAAAGCCTACAATCACGTGCAGGGTACGGGCAAAGGCTCGAGGATCAAGGCGGAAAAACCTTACGAGCAGTATCACGTCTATGCGATTGAGTGGTATGAGGATCGGATTGATTTCTTCCTCGACGACCAGAATTACTTCACGTTCAAAAATGAGGGAAAGGGTAATGATGTTTGGCCCTACGACAAGCCGCATTATCTCATCTTGAACGCAGCGATCGGCGGCTCCTGGGGCGGACAAAAAGGCATCGACGATGCAATCTTCCCCCAGAAGTACTTCATCGACTACGTCAGGGTCTTCAAAAGAAGACCGGACTGACGCGCCGACATCTCCGCCCACAACCCCCGGGGAACATTTATTTTTTACTTTTCCAGTGTGGTGCTGCTTATGCTACGTTGTGCAGCACATAAACCATTTTACGTATTTTGGAGGCGGAAGGCAAGTAAAATTTGGGCGATTCAACGGGTAAATGGTGGGGGCAGAGGCTGTTTCCGAATAATGGTTTGCGGGGGATTAGCTTTGGGATGTTCCTGGAAAAATTTTTCAAGATTTTCTATTTTGTTGTTCACATGTCTGTTAGGGGAGGGTAATTTAATAGTTCCAACGTGGATTCTTAGATAACGCGAGACGATTACTGACGTGGTGTTCGGCCGAGCCGGACTGTCTGCGCGGGTGGTGTGTTTGCAAAGGCCTTCTGCGGACTGGCGAGGCGAAAACGGTCAGTGAGACAATTGAAGTGGAGGTACGAGCAATGCGCACAGGCATTCATTTCGCAACCATCGTTTTGGCGCTGATGCTGTCTATTGGGCTGGCCGGTGGCGCGATCTCCCACGTAGCAGCCCAGTTCCAAAAGGCAGAGCAACTTACGAATGAGAGCAAGTACGAACAAGCCGAGAGCATCTACAGCCAAATCGCCACAGAACATCCGGCCACTCCTGACGGTTTCCGGGCACAACAGAAGCTCACCGCCCTGTACGTTGCCTGGGGCAAACAGACGGATGCACAGGCGAACCTGGAAAATCTGCTCACCCAGTACCCCCAACACGAGCTTCTGCCTGAAGCAGTCACCAAGGTTGGAGATGCCTATCGCAAGGCGGAAAACTATGCGAAGGCAGCCGAGCTTCACCGCTACGTAATCGACCACTGGCCGGAGAACGAATTTGCATTTTGGTCCCAAATGGACTTGGTGATCTGCAGCGAGGCGATTAGAGATGTTGCCGGGGCGCAAGCTGCCTTTGAGAAGCTGTGTACCCAATACTCAGGGCATAAGCTTATGCCGAAGGCAATTTGCTTTTTGGGTGATGATTATCGCCGCAGAGGACAACACACAAGAGCCCTGGCACTCTATGGACAAGTTCTGAGCAACTGGCCCAAAGCAGAGGATGCGTTTTGGTCGCAAACGGGCCTGGCTATTTCGAGTATGCTACTGGGTGATATAGATGCCGCTGATGCCGCTACGGCGAAATTGCACATAGATTTCTTCGAGGATAACCGGATGTCGATAGCGGCCTGCTTGCTGGGGGATGAGTACCGCAAGTCAGGCCATCACGCAGAGGCGTGCGAGCTTTACCAGTACGTTTTGGATAAACACCTTGATTCAGAGCATGCGTTTTGGGCGCAGATGAATCTGGTATTGTCAAATATTCACCTGGCACGTGAGGATGCTGCGCAAGAGGCTCTTAGAAAGCTATTCGCCTATTCTGCCAAGAAAGACGACCGGTTACCCTATGCTATTCGTACCGTAGCCGACGAGTACCGCAAGGCGCAGAAGTACGATGACGCGTTTGATCTGTACGAGTTCGTGGTTGAGAACCACGGGGGCACGCAGGAGGCACTGTGGTCGCAGATGAACTTGGCGATTGCGAAGATCGCTTTAGGCGACCCGAACGCCGATGCGGAGACACAGAGGCTATTGGCCGATTACTCGAAGAACCCTGGCATACCTGCCGCCACGTGCTGGGTCGCGGACCAGTACCGTAAATCCGGAAGCCACAACGAGGCGCGGGAGCTTTACCAGTATGTTCTGGACAACCATCCGAACGCCGAGCACGCGTTGTGGTCGCAGATGGGCCTGGCATTATCAGATATTCGCACCGGGGAGATTGAGACTGCTGAGGACGTGGATGCTGTTATTGACGGGCTCATTCTCGATTTCAATGACCACCCTGGCTTACCCGCAGCCGTGTTCCAAGTAGGTGAAGAGTATTGGAACGAGGGTTTCCGCTGCGAAAACGCTGGCCGGAACGACCAAGGGAAAGATTGTTTTCGCAAAGCCTTAGGTGTCTGGGAAAGAGTGATAGCGGACTTACCCCAGTCGCCCAGCACGACTCAGGCTTACTACTTATCGGCGCGCTGTTACGAGAAGGCGGGCGATTATTCTAAAGCGATAGCGTTCTCCCGTCCGCTGGTGGAAAGGTGGCCGGAGCATCAATTCGCCTGGAACGCACAGTTCTGCATCGCGTCCTGTTATCAAGAATTGGTATGGTCCGGGCAAATCCCTATGGAAGAAGGGGCGGCGAGGGTCCGGCAGGCGTGTGAAGAACTTCTGGCAAAATATCCTCAGTCCATGGCGGCGCCTGCCGCTCGCGACATCCTCAATCGCTGGCAGCCGAGGCCACCACAATAGGGGAGGTACAAGAATGAAAACGAAGCTTCTGATATGGTTATTGCCTGCGATACTGACAGCTCTTTCCGGCGATGGGGCTTTCGCGTGCAGTGCCAATCCCGTCCCTGTCCTGACCATAACTCCGCACGTGCATGACTCATCCCTAAACAGATATTACGCACCGGTCTGCAATGTCTTGTTCAGTGGACAGGCGTCCTGGGACCCGGACGGAGGGTGTGCTTTCGGCAAGCCTGAAAAAAATCTGAATTTATCAGGGGGTGTCGGTCC